>NZ_JAZHFR010000100.1:0-10936 GCF_036541385.1 Comamonas sp. GCA5
GCCACGGCCCGCAGCCAGGCGCGGCGGGTGTCGGCGGCGTGCAGCAGCACCTGCTGGGCGGCGGTGAGCGTGGCCTGCTCCAGCTGCCAGCCCTGCCAGCGGCTGCGCCACGGCAGGGTGATGAGCTGGACCAGGTTGAGGCTGAGCTGGCGCTCGATCTCGCGCTCATGGCCGTTGACGAAGCGCCCCAGCGTCAGCGTGGGGTTGAACAGGGTCAGCGCCTGGGCGCGCTGCGCATCCTGGCGGGCCAGCTGTGCCAGCTGGGCTTGCAGGCTGGGGCTGCGCAGCAGGGCGATGCGCACGGCGGTGTCGGCATCCACGGGCTGGCTCAGCCACTGGGCGATCTGTGCCTCGGTGGTGGGCTGGGCGCGGGAATCCGTGGACGGCAACTGGCTGTCGGCAGGCAGCCGGGACGCAGTGTGGCGGTCCACGGCGCTGCGCAGGCCATCGGGAGCCACGCTGGCGCAGCCCGCCAGCACCACGGCGGCGAGCACGGGGCTGAGTCGCAGGGCACGGCGCATCATGGCTGGCCTCCGTGCTGGTGCGTGCCGGGCGCTGTGGGTGCCGGCGCGGGTGTTTGCGCGGCTTCCCAGCGCAGCACATCGGCGTGGCCGCGCGCAAAGGTGGCCACGGCCGCATTCGCGGCGCGCCAGTCCTGCGGGTTGGCGACAAGGGCGCCGCTGGCGGGTAGTGCGGTGTGCACCAAGGGGCGCTGGGCCGCGGTGCTGGACGCCAGCTCGGTGGTGGGGGCCGTGGGCGGCGGCGATGGGGGGGTCTGGGCCAGGGCCCAGGGCCCAGGGCGTGGCCAGGCTCAGTCCGAGCAACCACGGGGTGACAAAGTGCGCGTTGCGCATGCAGCAATCTCCTGCGACAAGAAACCTTTCAGCGTCGGCCGCACGTTCTGCCCAGGGCAGGGGGCGTGCTGCGGACGCACCTCGGGTGTCAGGCCTCAGGCGATGGGTGGTTTGGTGGCTTGCACCAGCGTGGCGCTGGCAAAGTCGGCACGGCCGCTGGCCGGTGCGGCCTGCGTGGGCAGGACCTGGGAGGGCGCCAGCAGCATCGGCGAGGAGAAGACCGAATGGCAGATGCCACAGGCGGCACAGGCTGTGGTGTGGTGGCTGCCGCCGCACGCGGGGGCGGTGGGTGTTGCTTCACAGTGCAGTGCCTGGGTCTCGGCAGCATGCGCATGGGCATCGTCCGTCATGGCCGTTGCGTGGTGGTGGGCCTGTGGCGCCGTCTGCGCTGCGGCCACGGCCGTGGGCATGTGGTCCCCGGTGTTGGGCAGGCTGCCCATGGCCATGGCGTCGCCCAGCAGACCGCGCAGGGTCAGCAGCAAGATCATGAACAGGGGCAGCAGGCGGCGCATAGGCATGAATGATGCCAGAGTCGGCACAAAGTTCCGCGCGGCACCGTCAGCCGCCGTAGCGGCCCGGGCGGTGGTTCATGGACAGCACCTGGTTCAGGGTCAGGGCCGCCAGGATGGACCACAGGGCACGTTCCACATCGACGATGAAGAAGGCGCTCAGCAGGATCAGGCAGTCCAGCCCCATCTGCACATAGCCGGCGCGCCAGCCGTAGCGCTCCTGCAGGAACAGGGCGGCAATGCCCACGCCACCCAGGCTGCAGCGGTGGCGGAACAGCACCAGCATGCCCACACCCATCAGGATGCCGCCGACGACGGCGGCGTAGGGCGCCTGCACGCGCTCCAGGCTCAGGAACAGCGGCTGCAACTCCGACACCACGGCCAGCAGGCCGACGGCACAGAAGGTCTTGACCGTGAAGGCCCAGCCCATCTTGCGCACGGCCAGCCAGTAGAACGGAAGATTCAGCACAAAGAACCAGACCCCGAAGCCGATGTGCGTGGCGTAGTGCAGCGAAAACGCCAGGCCCGCCATGCCCCCCGTGACCAGCCCGGCCTGCTTGAACAGCGCCACGCCCACCGAGATCATGAGCACGCCGGTGAAGATGGCGGCCGCGTCCTCGAGCAGGGTGTGGGGCAGCGGTGCAGGTGCGGCAGGCTGGTGGCGGGTGTTCATGGTGGTGGAAATTTGTGCGTGTTATTTTTCAGGCGCACAGATTATGCGGCGTCTGTCCTCATCGGTCATATTTTTTGTGAGGGGTGGAGCGCAGGCGCAGGCCGTTGGCCACCACCAGCAGGCTCACCCCCATGTCGGCCAGCACGGCCAGCCACATGCTGGCATGGCCCATCAGCGCCAGGGCGAAGAAGGCCGCCTTGATGCCCAGGGCCAGCGCAATGTTCTGCCAAAGCACGCGGTGGGCACGCTGGGACAGGGCGATGGTGTCCGGGATGCGGCGCAGGTCGTCGTGCATCAGCACCACGTCGGCAGTCTCCATGGCCATGTCCGTGCTGTGGGCGCCGCCCATGGCAAAGCCCATGTCGGCCTGGGCCAGGGCGGGGGCATCGTTGATGCCATCGCCCACCATGCCGACTGCCCCTCGGCCTGCAGCTGGTGCATGCGGCGCAGCTTGTCCTCGGGCAGCAGGCCACCTTCGGCCTGCAGGATGCCTGCCTGCTGGGCGATGGCCTGCACGGCATCGGGGTGGTCGCCGCTGAGCACCACCGGGCTGATGCCCAGCGCCTGCAGCTGTTGCACGGCTTCCTGGGCATGGGGGCGCAGGCTGTCGGCCACGGCGAACACGGCCAGCACCTGCTGCGCGGTGGCCAGCAGGCTGACGCTGCGGCCCAGGCGCGTGTGGGCCTGCACGGCGGCCTGCAGGGCCGGGCTGTCCAGTTGCTGCTCCTGCGCCCAGCGCAGGTTGACCAGGTAGTAGGTCTGCCCATCGATGCGCGCCTGCACACCGCGCCCGGGCAGGGCCTGCAGGTCCTGGGCCGGCGAGGTGGGCACGCCCTCGGTCTGCAGGCCCTGGGCCACCGCGTGCGAGACCGGATGGTCCGAGCGCGAGGCGATCTGCCAGGCCCGTAAGGCGGCCTCAGCACGCGGGGTCTGCGCGGCGTCCAGCACGTCCCAGTCCACCAGGGTGGGCTTGCCCGTGGTCAGGGTGCCGGTCTTGTCCAGCGCGATGCTGCGCAGCTGGCGCGCGGCTTCCAGCACGCTGCCGCCCTTGAGCAGCACGCCCTGGCGCGCTGCGGCCGTCAGCGCGCTGACCACGGTGACCGGGGTGGACAGCACCAGCGCGCAGGGGCAGGCGATGACCAGCAGGGCCAGGGCCTGGTAGATGGCGTCCAGCCAGGTCCAGCCCAGCAGCAGCGGGGCCAGCACGGCCAGGGCCAGGGCCAGGACCATGACGATGGGGGTGTAGATGGCGGCAAAGCGGTCGACGAAGCGCTGCGTGGGTGCCTTGCTGGCCTGGGCCTGTTCCACGGCCTGGACGATGCGCACCAGCATGGAGTTGGCGGTGGCGGCACTGACGCGCAGTTGCAACTCGGCCTGCTGGTTGATGCTGCCGGCCCAGACGCTGTCGCCCGGGGCCTTGTCCACGGGCACGCTTTCACCGGTGATGGGCGCCTGGTTCACGCTGCTGTGGCCGGCGATGACCTCACCGTCCAGCGGGATGCGGGCCCCGGGGGCCACGCGCACCAGGGCGCCGGCGGGCACGTCGGCCGTGGGCACGGTCAGGCTGTGGCCATTGGGCTGCAGCACCTCGGTGGTGTCGGGCGCCAGGCGCAGCAGGTGGCGGATGGCCAGGCGCGCGCGGTCCATGGCGCGCTCCTCGATGCGTTCGGCGGCGGCGTACAAGGCCATGACCATGGCGGCCTCGGGCCACTGGCCGATCAGGAAGGCGCCGGTGACGGCCACGGCCATCAGCGCATGGATGCCCAGCTGCAGGCGCGCCAGGCTTTGCAGGCCGGCCTTGTACACGCCCAGGCCGGACAGGGCGATGGCCACCACGGCCAGGGCCATGCCGGCGTATTCCAGTGCCGGGTACTGCGGCGTGAACCAGTGCGAGATTTCGGCCAGCAGCGCCAGGCCCAGCGCGGCCCCGATGCGCGGCCAGCCGGGCAGCACGCCATGGTCGTGGCCGTGGTCGTGTTCGCCGCCTGCATGGTCGTGATCGTGGTCGTGCCCATGGGCCTCGGGTTTCCGGGGGGCGGGGCTGCAGCAGCCGCTTTGGTGTGTGTGTTGGGAGTCCATGCCATGATTGGAAAGCTGAAAGTAACTTCAAGGTCAAGCACCCATGACAGGATTGCGCATCGGAGAGGCCGCCCAACGCACCGGCGTGTCGGCCGCCAACATCCGCTACTACGAAAAACAGGGCCTGCTGGCGCCGGCCCTGCGGCAGGACAACGACTACCGGCTGTATGGCGATGCGGACCTGCACCGCCTGCGCTTCATCCGCATGTGCCGCGCCATGGACATGTCGCTGGACGAGGTGCGCACCCTGCTGGCGCTGGACGGCCAGCGCCCGGAAGACTGCCGCGCCGCCAGCCAGACGGTGGAATCCCACCTGCAGCACGTGCGCCAGCGGCTGGGCGAGCTGCGGGTGCTGGAGCGGGAGCTGCGCCAGCTCAAGACCCTGTGCGATGGCCGCCCGGGCGTGCAACCTGATCGCCACCCTGCATGCCCAGGCCGATGCCGAGTTACCGCCCGAACCCGGCAGCCATGTCAAACGCCATGTCTGAGGGGGCGCCCGCTTGAAAACAGGAGCGCATGGCGCGCGTGGAACCAGCCTTTCAGAAGTGGATTGATCTGAATGACGCTTTTGGTGTGCGCGATGCGCTCATCTTTTTGAACCAACCTGGGGGTGGGCCAAAACCGGTCGTGCTGCAGGCCGGGCCGTCTCGGCCGACAATCGACCGCATGACAGGGACGGACCACACACTACAGACCATGGACTGGAGCGGCGTGCGCGCCATGGTCTTCGACATGGACGGCACGCTGCTGAACACCGAACACGCCATCGTCACGGCCGCCAGCCAGACCCTGGTGCAACTGGGCCATGCCCCGCTGCCCGCGGCCTACCGCATGCCCAACATGTTTGGCACGGCGGCCGACCTGATGGCGGATGTGCTCAAGGAACGGCAACTGCCGATGCCGCAGGCTGGCAAGGCACAGCTGGGGCAGTGGTTCGAGCACCACTATGCCCAGCAGCCCCCGCATGGCGCGCCCTTGTACGCCGGCGTGCGCGCCTGGCTGCAGGCGGCGCGCGACCAGGGGTTGGCCCTGGCCGTGTGCACCAACAAGCAGCATGCGCTGGCCCTCCAGGGGCTGGAAGCGGCCGGCATCTTGGATCTGTTCCAGGTGGTCACCGGGCGCGACAGCTGCGGCGTGGCCAAGCCCGCGCCCGATCCGCTGCTGTTCACCCTGGGCCATCTGCATGTGCCGCCGCACGCGGCGGTGTTCTTTGGCGACACGCACGCCGACGCGGCCTGCGCGCAGGCGGCCGGGGTGCGGTTTGCATGGTTCACGGCGGGGTTCGGTACGGACTTGGTGCGCCAGTACCCGCGCGTGCTGGACTTTGCCGATTACCGCGGCCTGCCGCTGCCGACGGTGGCCCTGGCCTGAGGGCCATGCCCACGGGCTGCCGCGCAGCGCCGGGGCGTGCGATCTGCGTGATTCGCGTGGTGGGCAGCCGGCTCAGCGCAGACAGCTGGGGGCCGGGCCGCGAAAGCCCAGGGCCTGCGAGATCTCGTAGGCCGTGCCCTGCAGCTTGGGCAGCCAGCCTTCGTCCAGGCGGTCGGCCGGGGCGGAGATGGACAGCGCCGCGACCAGCTTGGCCTGGTCGTCGTAGATGCCCGCGGCCATGCAGCGCACGCCCAGTTCCAACTCCTCGTTGTCATAGGCCACGCCGGTTTCGCGGGCCTTGGACAACTCGCGCTCCAGCAGGGGCAGCTGGGTCAGGCTGTTGTGGGTGTTGCCGGCCAGGCCGGTGCGCATGGCGTAGGCACGCACGCGCTGGGGTTCGTCGGCCGCCAGGAACAGCTTGCCGTTCGATGTCAGGTGCAGCGGCGCATGGCCGCCGATGGCGCGCACCACCTGCATGCCCGAGCGCTCGCTGTACGCACGTTCCACATAGACGATCTCATCGCCCTGGCGCACGCTCAGGTTCACGGGTTGCTGGATCTGCTTGTGCAGCAGGCGCATGGCGGGCAGGGCGGCCTCGCGCACGCTCAGGCGGGCCTTGACCAGGTTGCCCAGCTCCAGCAGGCGCATGCCCAGGCGGTAGCTGCCCGACTCGGGGCGGTCTACGAAGCGGCCGGCGGCCAGGTCATTCAAGATGCGGTGGGCGGTCGAGGGGTGCAGGCCGGTGCGTTCGCTGATTTCCTTGAGGGAGACGGCCTCTTCGCGCGATGCCAGGACGTCGATCAAGACAAACATGCGCTCCAGCACTTGCACACTGGGTTTGGCGGGAGCGTCTTGATCGTTTTTCTTCATGGGGCATCCAAAGGCAAAGATGGCCGGATTCTAGCCCTCGTGGGTGTGGCCTGCTCACATTCTTTGGAGCGGTGGGTCGCATTCGCTGGCGTGACTCAGATTTTGTCGATGCGCTGCCACAGGTTGTTGCGCAAAACCTCGTGCGGGTGGAACTGCGCCTTGTAGCGCATCTTGGCCGAGGCCTCGATCCAGTAGCCCAGGTAGACGTGGGGCAGCCGCAGGCTGCGCGCGAAGGCAATCTGCCACAGCACGTTGTAGGTGCCGTAGCTGGCGTCGGCGTCCGGTTCGTAGAAGGTGTAGACCGCCGACAGGCCGTCTTCCAGAAAATCGATGATGGAGACCATGCGCAAGGCATTGTCGGCGGCGGGGTCGCGGAACTCCACCAGCCGGGTCTCCACCCGGCTTTGCAGCAGGAACTGCGTGTACTGTTCGATGCTGTCCTGGTCCATGCCGCCGCCGCTGTGGCGGGCGTGCTGGTAGCGCTGGTACAGGTCGTAATGCTCCTGCGAGAAGTGCAGGCGCTGCACGCTGGCTTCCAGTTGCCCGTGCTGGCGTGCTGCGCGGCGCTGGCTGCGGTTGGGGCGGTAGGCATCGGTCAGCACGCGCAGCGGCTCGCAGGCCTTGCACTGGCTGCAGTACGGCCGGTAGGTGAACATGCCGCTGCGGCGGAACCCCTGGGTGACCAGGGCCGAGTAGACCTCGGACTGGATCAGATGGCTGGGGGCGGCGACCTGCGAGCGCGCTTCCTGGTGCGGCAGGTAGCTGCACGGGTAGGGCGCGGTGGCATAGAACTGCAGGCTGTAGTGCGGCAGGTCATTGAGCTGTGTCATGCGTCGAAAGCCTCAGGAAATCAACCCAGGGGAAAGCGCATCCCAGTATACGGGGCGCCATTGCCAGTCCATGGCCGGGCGCTGCTGTTGGCGGGTGGCCTCGGCCAGGAAGCTGGCGCGGCTTTGTTCGCGCGCGCCCAGGGAGGCGAGGTGGGGCGTGGCCTGCTGGCAGTCGATCTGCGGCGCGCCGTGGTGGCGGCACAGTGCCACCAGCGCCGCCAGGGCCAGCTTGGAGGCGTCGGTGGCATGCGCGAACATGGATTCGCCATACACGGCATGGCCCAGGGCCACGCAGTACAGGCCGCCGACCAGGTGCCCGCCCACCCAGGTCTCCACGCTGTGGGCCAGTCCCTGTGCATGCAGGCCGCAGTAGGCATCGATGATGCTGGGCACGATCCAGGTGCCGTCCTGCCCGGCGCGGGGGGTCTGGGCGCAGTGCTGCATTACCTGGCGAAAGTCGTGGTCCACGCGCACCTCGCAGCCCGGGGTGCGCAGGAATTTGCGCAGGGTCTTGCGCAGCGACGGGTGCAGCCGGAAGTCACCGGTCTGTAGCACCATGCGGGGGTCGGGCGACCACCACAGGTTGGGCTGGCCGGGGCTGAACCAGGGGAAGATGCCCTGGCGGTAGGCCGCTTGCAGGTGTTTGGCATCCAGGGTGCCCCCCGCTGCCAGCAGGCCGGGCATGGGGGTGTCAGCGCCCCAGGCACGGGTCACAGCGGGGAACTCATCCTCGGAATCGAGCCAGATCAGCGATGGCGCTTGCATGTTTTGCTATGAACTTGGGAAGTGGATCGGTCGGGTGTTGCGCCAGCATGGGGGCCAGTGGGGTGGTGGGCTGCTCCTACAGTGAATGCTGTCCTATGGGGACAGACCCCGCCATGGGGCTTGCCTATGGTGGCGTCATGTCCTTGGGGCATTATGAAATGCGGTGTCGCCGCATGCGGATGGAAGGAGTGGCAATCATGTTCTTTTCCGGCATTTTCAGTGGTGAACCCCGTTACATCCGCCGTGCCCGGGCGTGTCTGCAGGAAGCGCGCATGGCCATGCTTGAGCATTCGATGGCGGCCGAGCACTACCACGCCTCGGCGGCCATGTATGCCGAGCGCGCGCGCCGGCTGGAGGAGGAGATCGCCCATTGGGAGGCGCGTAAGAAGGGGGCGGTGCTGATGGATCCCTTGCAGGATGCGGGCAAGTACATTGTGCCCAATCGGATTGAATCCGTGCCGGCAGCTGCCGCAGCAGGGGCAGCGTCGACTGTGGGGATTGTCCGGGCCGCTTGAGGCCCGGTCGGTAGCGTTGCGGTATCCAGTCCACTCGGATGGCGAGTGGGATGGGGGCGGCCAAGAAAAAAGCCAAGCATCTTGCAATGCTTGGCTTTTCAGAGTGGCTCCCCGACCTGGGCTCGAACCAGGGACCTGCGGATTAACAGTCCGTCGCTCTACCGACTGAGCTATCAGGGAACATTTCGGTGTGCCTTGTGCCTTGTGCAATTGCAAGGCGTCAATTGGGTGGCTCCCCGACCTGGGCTCGAACCAGGGACCTGCGGATTAACAGTCCGTCGCTCTACCGACTGAGCTATCAGGGAATATGCCGGTAATGTGTGCGCTGCTTGATGGCGCAACATTGAAATCTTGTTGGCTCCCCGACCTGGGCTCGAACCAGGGACCTGCGGATTAACAGTCCGTCGCTCTACCGACTGAGCTATCAGGGAACAAGACCTAGATTATATACATGGATTTTTGGCCGTTTTGGCAGTTGGCTCAAAAAAGTGGGAGCAGCCTGGGCCTATGCCGGTTCGGGGCGCCGCCACAGCCAAAGCAGCACGCAGGCCATGCAGCCGCAGGCCAGCCAGCGCACCCATACCGGCGTGGGGGTCAGCCACAGGATGGCTGCGCACACGGCCATCATGACGGTGGCACTGCGTTTGGCACGGCGGCTGACCAGGCCGCCCGCCTGCCAGTTCTGCAGCATGGGACCAAACAGCGGGTGCCGCCACAGCCAGGCGTGCATGCGTGGGGAGCTGCGCATGGCGGCCCAGCCGGCCATCAGGATGAAGACCGTGGTGGGCAGGCCCGGAATGAACACCCCGGCGATGCCCAGCGCCAGGGCCAGTACCGCCAGGGCACGCAGCAGCCACCGCGTGTACCAGTGGCGCGCCACGATCGGGGCGGGCACGGGGGCGGTGTCGGCAGCGTCTTCGGGCGGGGCAGGCAAGGGCATGTGGTCGATTGTGCCTGGGTCTGTGGCGGCATGGCCGGCCACGGTGGTGCGTGCCTGCATTAAAAGGAGCAGGTAGCGCTTTGTGGATCAGGGTTTGCGTATCCAATCCATCGGAACGGCTGATTTTGCGAGCGCTGCCAGCTATGGTTTTGTGAAGTGAAGTGAAGTGAAGTGAAGTGAAGTGAAGTGAAGTGAGGAGCTGGAGCTGGAGCTGGAGCTGGAGCTGGAGCTGGAGCTGGAGCTGGAGCTGGAGCTGGAGCTGGAGCTGGGCCGTTCCCCGGTGGCAGCCATAAAAAAGGCCTGCGGATGCAGGCCTCAAAGAGATGAAGTTGGAAGGCCTCTGTGGGCTTCAGGTCTTGGCGGAGGGCGTGTCTGCCAATTAGGTGTATCTAGGCATATCAAGCAACATCTGATTGAATGGTGAAGTACTTATAAATCAATAACTTGTTGTATTTTTTGATCTTAACCCATATCATCCAATCTTATGCACCGTGTGGGGCTAGATGTGGGGCTGATATGGCAAAGAAGATCACAGACAGACAGGCAAGGGCTATCAAGCCAACGGACAAACCTATAGCAGCAGGCGTGACAGGCTTGACGCTTCAGCCGACAACGGTTCAAGGGCGTGGAAAGTGGAATTTGCGCTTTGTGTCACCCGTCACAGGCAAGCGCCGTGACATGGGGTTGGGTGTCTTTCCCGATGTCGCAGTTGCTGCTGCACTGGAAGAGGCCGAGAAAGCGCGAAAGCTCATTGCAGCGGGCAATGATCCGATTGATGCGCGGCAGGTGCTACAAACGATTCCCACATTTGAACAAGCAGCGCGGCAAAGGTGGGAACAAGTTGCGCCAAGCTTTCGCAACGCCAAACATAAGACGCAGTGGATTACATCGCTGGAGCAGCACATCTTCCCCAGCATTGGGGCGCTGAAAGTTGACGCACTCACGCCAAAGCACTTTGCTGATGCGCTAGCCCCTAGCTGGCTTGGAATTCCTGAGACTGCCAAGCGCACGAAGATGCGTTGTGCTGATGTGATGTCTGCGTGCTGGGCGCGGGGCTTTACGCAATCAAACCCATTGGACGTTGTAGAGCACTTGCTACCCAGCAATGCAGCTGTATTCAGGCAGCACCACCAGCCCGCGATGCCTTGGAAAGACGTGCCTGCATTCATCAAGCAGCACTTGTCAGAAAAACCGATTGTGGGGGCAAGGGCAGCTTTGCTTTTCCTGATTCTGACCGCTGCACGTTCTGGTGAAGTGCGTGGGGCAACATGGCAGGAAATCGACTTTGATGTAGGTTTGTGGACAGTGCCTGCAGCTCGAATGAAAGCGGGAAAGGATCACCGTGTGCCCCTATCGGGGGCAGCGCTAGACCTACTGCGCCACCAACTTTTGGGAGAGCACAAGCCAAGGTGTCGGGTCCCGGACGATTGGCTGCTTAAAAACAAGCGTCCGTTGCTGCATGGCCGAGAGGTACTGCAAGCAGTTCTGGCAACATGGCAATCCCGTGCCAAGGAGTTGCCATGCTGATCA
>NZ_JAZHFR010000101.1:0-10486 GCF_036541385.1 Comamonas sp. GCA5
AGCCAGCGCTGCACGGCGGCACGCGCCGGCGCCCCCACGGGCACGCTGCGGCGCTTGCCGCCCTTGCCGGTCACATGCACCAGGCCGGCCTGCAGGTCCAGCCAGCCCAGGCCGTCACCGGCCTGTACATCCAGGTTCGCCAGCTCGCTGACGCGCAGGCCGCTGCTGTACAGCAGCTCGGTCATGGCCGCGTCGCGCGCTTCTTCCCAGGGGTCGGCTTCCGGGTTGCGGTAGTCCGCCAGCTGCACGGCGGCGTCCTCCCCCAGCGCCTTGGGCAGGGGTTTGGGCGTTTTCGGCGCGCGGATGCCCTCGACGGGGTTGCGCTCCACCCAGCCCTGCCAGGCCGCCCAGCGGAAAAAGCCGCGCCAGCACGACAGCCACAGCGCAATGCTGCGGCCATGCCGGCCCTTGGCGTGCAGGCTGGCCACGAAACGGCGGATGTGCTGGGGCTGCAGCGCCAGCACCGCAGGCCCGGCCTCGGCCGCCAGGGCCTGCAGCTGCTGCAGGCCTTCGGTGTACAGGGCAACGGTGCGCGCGGCCAGCCGCCGCTCGCTGGCCACATGCTGCAGGTAGGCCTGCAGCTGCGGCGCGAGCGCGGCGGTGTCGGCCATGCGGAGGGACTCAGTTGCCCGCAGGCATGACGCGCAGGCGCCCCAGGGCGGCGCTGGCCTGTTCGGCAATCCGCGAGAGGAATTCTGTGCCCATGGTGGCATCGAAGCGCAGCGGATCGGTCGAACCCAGCACCAGCAGGCCGAAGGCGGGCGACTGGCTGTCGTTGGGGCCTTCGCGCAGCGTCAGCAGCGCCAGGGACTGCACCGCGTCGGGCTTGGGCAGCCAGGCCGTGGGCTCAAAGCCCAGGTTGGGGCCGCAGAACGGCATGGTCAGCGAGGTGGCGAAGGCCTTGGCGTCCTCGCTGACGCCCATGGTGAACATCGAGCCCAGGTAGGGACCGGCGACGCCCCAGACGCGGATGCCCACCTGGGGCACGTCGAACTCTTTCTGGATGCCTTCGGCAATCGCGTGCGGCAGCTGGCGCACGTCGGACACCGCCGCCAGGGCACAGCTCCAGCGGTGGATCTTGTGCGCGATGGCCGAGTTCTCGCTGCTGTTGCGCACCATCTCCATGATGCGCTGCTCCAGCCCCTTGATCTTGTCGCGCAGCATCTCCGCCTGGCGCTCCTGCAGGCTCACGGCACGCTGGCCATGACCGCTGCTGAGCTGCACGCTGGTCAGCATTTCGGCATGGCGCTCAAAAAACTCGGGGTGCTGCAGCAAATAGTCGGCAATGCTGGCTTCATTCATGGCGGGTGTATCGATGCTGTTCATAGTTCGTCAGGAAGATGGATCTGGCCTTCAAACACGGTGGTGGCAGGGCCGGTCATCAGCACGGCATCCTGCGCGCCGCCGGCCCATTCGATGGTCAGCAGGCCGCCGCGAGTATGCACGTCCACGCGGTGATCCAGTTCACCCAGGAGGATACCGGCAACCACCGCCGCGCATGCCCCGGTGCCGCAAGCCAGCGTCTCGCCGGCCCCACGCTCGAACACGCGCAGTTTGACCGCCGTGCGCGACAGCACCTGCATGAAGCCGGCGTTGACACGCTGCGGAAAGCGCACATGGGTTTCGACCTGCGGGCCGACCGTGGCCACCGGGGCAGTGTCCACGTCCGGCACCAGCTGCACGGCGTGGGGGTTGCCCATGGACACGGCCACCACCTGCACCTGGGACACCGGAGCCGGTGCCTGCAGGGCCAGCGGCCACACCAGGGCCTGGCCCTGGCGCTGCTCGGGCAGCCCGCTGGCATCGAACGGCACACGCGCTGGCTCCAGCACGGGCGCGCCCATGTTGACCGTGACGCGGCCATCGGCGGCCAGCGCCGGCGCGATCACACCGGCCAGGGTCTGCACCCGGATCACGGTCTTGGGGGTCAAGCCCTTGTCGTGCACGAAGCGCGCAAAGCAGCGGGCACCGTTGCCGCATTGCTCCACCTCACCGCCATCGGCGTTGTGGATCACGTATTCAAAGTCCACCCCCTCGGTGGGCGCGGGGCGCACGGTCAGGATCTGGTCGGCCCCGACGCCGAAATGGCGGTCCGCCAGGAAGCGGTAATGGGCCGGCGTCAGCCCCAGGCGGCCCTGGGTTTCGTCGAGCACGACAAAGTCGTTGCCAGCGCCTTGCATTTTGGTGAAGCGGATGTGCATAGCAGTGCAGCGGTTGAGCAATGGTTTCAGCGCGGTCCGCGCGCACCCCGCCCACGGGGGATGCGCTGGACCCAAACCCCGGCATCCTACCCCCCAAAACCCGGCCCTGCAGGCACCCTGCTGGACAAAGCACGGCCCGCCCCCCGGTTCGGCATAAAAAAAGACCGGCAGGGCCGGTCTTGGGGGTGCCGCACGGGGCGCTTACATGCTGATCTTGCTGATCTTGCTGCCGTTGACGGACACGCCGGCTTCCAGCCCGGTGTTGTTCAACACGTAGCTGCTGACCGGCGCGTTGGCCGTGGTGGTGTCGATGCCGCCATTGGCGCCGGCCTTGCCCACGGCCACATTGGCGTCCGCCCCGACGGACCAGCCATCGCTGTTCAAGAACTTGTTGTAGGCATCCTGGGCGCTGAACACATAGATGACGGCCTTGGACTGGCCCCCCGCCTGCCAGCCGATCGAGGCCGCCGTGGTGCTGTAGTAGCCGCGCGTGGTGCCGTTGGAGCGCAGCACGCACTTGCCGTGCTCGGCACCGATCACGAAGCTGCCGCCGATCACGGCCGGGCACACCAGCACGCCGCGCGACTTGGCCACCAGCTCACGGGTGCCAGGCATGGCGCTGTACAGGCGGTTGAGCGCCGCCGTGGCCTGGGACTCCAGCTCGGCACGGCTGGAGGGCGCTGCCCCCTTGCCCTGGGTGTTGCCCGTGGTCGTACAGCCCACCATCGCCACGGCCGCTGCCGCCATGCCGGACGCCAGCACCAGGGAACGCACAGAAAAAGACTTTTGCATAGGAAACCCCTCGACAGTGAAAACGTTGTGGAACCTGCCCGTCACCCTGGCGGTGTCCGTCTGGCCGGCGTCCCGGGTGGCGGGCGGTGACAAGCATCCTAGGCGCAGCACAGCCGACTGGCACGCACCCCGTCCAGTTCCCGCCGCCGACCTACAGCCAGCCGGCAGCCTGTCTGCCATCGGTGCCGGAATGCGCGCACAAGTGCAGCAAGAAAGCCGTTTTTTCCCTGTTTTCCCGCAGACCATCCCCGCACCGCATGCTTTAGGCTGGGCAGCCATGAGCTTCTGGAAACATTTTCACCATCCCCTGGCCGCCATGGTGCTGTTGCGCGTCACCCTGGCTGTGCTCCTGCTGTTCCACGGCTGGGCCAAGATCACCGGCGGCATTGCCGGCATTGAAGCCCTGGTGGTCAAGGCCGGGCTGCCCGCCTTCCTTGCCTATGGCGTGTTCATCGGCGAAGTCATCGCCCCGCTGCTGCTGCTGGTTGGTCTGTGCGTGGTGCCGGCCGCACTGCTGATCGCCGTCAACATGCTGGTGGCCCTGGTGCTGGTGCATGGCCCGCACTGGCTGCAGATCAGCAAGAGCGGCGGCTGGGCGCTGGAGTTGCAGGCCTTCTTCCTGATCACCGCCCTGGTCGTGGCGATGAGCCACAGCCGCAGCAAATAAGCCCGTCAGGCATAAAAAAGCGCGCCCGGGGCGCGCGAGGGTGCGGGGCCTGTGTGCCGCCCCGAATCAGAAACGCTCCCAGGGCATGGCATAGCGCCACTGCCCTTCGGCCAACTTGGCCATGGAGATGCGCCCCATGCGCAGGCGCTTGAGGCCCAGCAGCTTCAAGCCCACGCCGGCGCACATGGCCTCGATCTCCTCGGGGTAGATGCCCTTGAGCGCAAAGCGCAGGTGGTGGTCGCTTTGCCAGCTGACCTTGGTGCGCGGCAGGCGCTTGCCGGGGATGGCCGTGCCGTTGCACAGGCGCTCCAGCCCCTCGGCATCGAGCTGGCCCTGCACCTGGGCGATGCACTCCTGCTCCAGGTACAGCACGTCCTCGGTCAGCTTGCGCGCCACGCGCCGGTCCTGGGTGAACACGGTCAGGCCGCTGGCGGGCACGGGCAGCGGCTCCAGGCACTCCAGGTGCTGGAAATGCTTGTGCAGCAGGCGGATGGGCGCCGGGGTATCCCCCTGGTTCCAGCGCTCCGGCACCAGCAGGTCCAGCGCGCTGCGCGGGCCGCCCGCCTGCACCGAATAACCGGCGGGCTTGTGCAGCAGCAGGGTGACCGGGGGCACCGGTTCGGGCTTGGCACCGGCGGTGACGGTCAGGACCTGCGCCGGGCCCACGCGAGCGCCGGCTTGCTCGACGGTCTGGCCGTCCACCTGCACGGCGCCGGCCTCGATGTACAGCTCCGCCTCGCTGCGCGAGCACTGCAGTTGCTCCGCCAATCGCTTGGACAGGCGCACGGTGTTGTCGTTGTTGTGGGGAAATTCAGTCGGTGACATGCAGCAAGCCTAAAGCACGAATGCGTTCCACGTGCGCCATCAGGCTTCTTTCGGCCAGCTTCCACAGCGCAGTGGGCGTGTCGGCATAGGCCTGGGCCACCCAGTCCTGCACCGAGCCCTCGGGCTGCTGGCGCATGGCAGCCAGCACCTTGGCCTCGCGCGCCAGGCGGTGGGCCTTGAGCCGGGCGATCACGCCCTGCGCATCGCCCAGCACATAGCCATGGGCTGGCAGCACGAACTCCACACCCTGCGCAGCACACAGCGCGGCCAGCTTGTCTAGGCTATCGAGGTAGTCGCGCATGTTGCCATCGGGGATGTCGATGACCGGCGTGGTGCCGTTCAGGATGTGGTCGCCGCTGAACAGCAGGGCGTCCTCCTCCAGCAGCAGGCACAGGTGGTTGGCCGCATGGCCCGGCGTGTGCACGGCGCGCAGCGTGTGGCGGATGCTGGAGGCCTTTTCAGCCTCCGGCCCAAGCGGAGCGAGCGTGATGCGCTCTCCATCTTGCAGCACCACATCGGGCACGAACTGGCTGTTGGCACGCGCCGTCGGGGCCGAGGGCAGGCCATGGATCAAGGGCTTGTCCCGCCCCTGCTGCACGCACAGCGCCTGCAGCAGGAAGGCTCCCGGGGAGTGGTCGGCGTGCGAGTGCGTGCAGACGATGTGGCGCACGTCGCCCCCGGCGGCCTCCCACAGGCGCTGCACGTGGTCGGCATCGGCCGGGCCGGGATCGATGGCGATGAAGCCCGTGGCCGCCTCGCCGACCAGGTAGCTGTTGGTGCCCGGGCCGGTCATCACATTCGCGTTCGGTGCCGTCAGGCGCCACAGGTTCTTGCGCAGCGGCACGGCGCGCTCGCTCTGCCAGTCCAGCGGGTGCAGGATCTGCCCATCGGGGCAGACCATGGCCAGCTCACCGAACGGGGCTTCGTCTTCCATGCAGCGGTGCTGCTCGCCACGCAGCAGGCCGGAGCGCGGTGCGCTGGCCCACAGTGGCCCGGCGGCCACGGCGTCCAGCACCGCCTGCACGCTGGGGTAGCGCGCCAAGCGCGCCAGGGTGCGCAGCGTGGGGAAGATCATGGGCATCTGCCCGGCGGCATGGCGGTCCAGGGCCTGCTGCGGCTGGATCCAGACCGGCTCGAACTGCTCGGCCTCGTCGGCCACCGGGGTCTGGCCGGCGGGCATGCGCGCCACGAAGAAGGGCACGGCAAAGCGCTTGGGCAGGTTGCGGTCGGCCGTCCAGTGCGCCAGCTGCCAGACGCCGCGCACGTCCAGGCGCAGGCCGCGCTGCGCCAGCTGCGGCCACAGCGGGGCGTGGCGGTCCAGGGCATCGACATCGGCCTGGGTGGCGGGCCGTCCGTCGGCATGCACGGCCAGCAGCAGGCCCATCTCTTCCAGGCTTTCACGCAGGGCGGCGATGGCGGCGGTCAGCGCCCCGGGCGCCATGCCGTCGCGGTGCGCCACCTGGGCGTGGGCCTGGGCATCCTGGGCCTCGATGCCGCCGCCCGGAAAGACGTAGGCGCCGGGCACGAAGCTGGCCTGGTCGGAGCGGCGCGTCATCAGCACCTCCCAACCCCCTTCGGGGCGGTCGCGCAGCAGCAGCAGGGTGGAAGCCTCCAGGGGCGTGACCGGCACGCGCTGGGGGTGGAGCAGTTGTTCGGGTCGCAGCATGGCGCCCATTATTGATGCGGACGCGGGCCGCGCGCTGTCGCCCGTGGGCACAACGCCAGGACCTTGTGCGGGTCTGCCGTGCACCGCCGCCAGGTGTGCGGGGTGTGGGGTGCCGAAGGGTGGCACGTCCCCCCAAAAAGCACAGGGCCCGGTCGATGACCGGGCCCTGCGGGGTGTCTGCAAAGTGTGAAGTCCGCCGATAAGCCGGATTCTGTGCATGGGCTTGCGCCCATGTGACTGCCATTACTCTGGGCCGGGGGTCGCCCCACCGGCTCGATGCTACCTACCCGCACACTCCGGGGGCCCCGTCAACGTGTGCCTACTTGGTATTGCTGCGCGTAGAGATTGCCCGTTTCACCCGGGCCGGTTTACCTTGCGGTACGCCTGCCCGACTACGTCTCTGTTGCTCTGATCCTCACCTCACGGTGGACAGCCGTTAGCTGCTACGCTGCCCTATGCAGTCCGGACGTTCCTCCAGTGCCGTGTTTCCACGCTTGCACCAGCGGCAGTCTGGCGAACTTCACGGGCACCATTATCGTCCATGGGCCCGGCGTTTTCAGGTGCTCGCCGAAATCACCCGGATGTCGTAGACGATCACCCCCATCAGGCCCAGCACCGCCAGCTGCATCAGCAGGATGCCCCAGCGGCTTTCACGGTAGGAAAAGCCCACCATCAGTGACACACAGACCACCGTCATGGCCACCATGTTGATGTGCAAAAGTGACATGGACAACGCCCTCCTTCTTTTTGGTGCTGCAAAAAGTATGCGCCATGGCCCCGCAAAATCGAAGTGCGGCGCAAAGGCCGCCTGAAACACTGCGCTTATCCAGACCGGCATATGCATATCGCCGGAGGTATGAACAAGTGCGCCAGAATGTGCAGCCTATGCCCTCATCCACCCAAGGAGATGCCATGAAATTCGACAACGTCCTGCAGACCATCGGCAACACCCCCATCATCCGCATGCACCGCGTGTTTGGCGCCGGCGCCAACGTCTGGATCAAGTCGGAGCGCGGCAACCCAGGCGGCTCCATCAAGGACCGCATCGCCCTGTCCATGGTCGAGGATGCGGAAAAGTCCGGTGCGCTCAAGCCCGGTGGTGTGATCATCGAGCCCACCAGCGGCAACACCGGCGTGGGCCTGGCCCTGGTCGCCGCCGTCAAGGGCTACAAGCTGATCCTGGTGATGCCCGAGAGCATGTCCATCGAGCGCCGCCGCCTGATGCTGGCCTACGGCGCCAGCTTCGACCTGACGCCCAAGGAAAAGGGCATGAAGGGCGCCATCGCACGCGCCCAGGAGTTGGCCGCGCAGACGCCCGGCGCCTGGATCCCGCAGCAGTTTGAAAACCCCGCCAACGTGGCCGTGCACGCCGCCACCACGGCCCAGGAAATCCTGGCCGACTTCCCCGAAGGCCTGGACGTGCTGATCACCGGCGTGGGCACCGGCGGCCACCTGAGCGGCGTGGCCCAGGTGCTCAAGGCCAAGTTCCCGCACCTGAAGGTGTTTGCCGTGGAGCCCGCGGCCTCGCCCGTGATCTCCGGCGGCAACCCCGCGCCCCACCCCATCCAGGGCATTGGCGCGGGCTTTGTGCCCAAGAACCTGGACACCAGCCTGCTGGACGGCGTGATCCAGGTCGAGGCCGAGCCGGCGCGCGAATACGGCCGCCGTGCCGCCCGCGAGGAAGGGCTGCTGGTTGGCATCTCCTCCGGCGCCACGCTGGCGGCGATTGCCCAGAAGCTGCCCGAGCTGCCCGCCGGCGCCAAGATGCTGGGCTTTGCCTACGACACGGGCGAGCGCTACCTGTCGGTCGAAGGCTACCTGCCCACGGCCTGAAGCCCCCCCGCACAGCGGCCCGCAGCACGGCCGCCGCCCCCAACCACCACACCGGCGTGTGGTGGTTTTTTTTATAGCTGCTGGCGCACACCCCTGGCCCAAACCCCAGGCTTTCGCTCTGAATCGCTGGCTGGACAAGCGCCATCTGCTCTTACTTTTATTTTTCATTCTCCTTGCCCTGCCGAGGGCATGCCTGCCGCCTACCATCGAAGGCACAAGGAGAAGTCATCTTGTTCGGATATTTTGAAAAACGGGTGCCGCCCTATCCGGCGGAAGATCCCCAACTGCCCCCTGCGGGCTTCATCGCTTTTCTGTGGGCCTGCACGCGCGGCATGCGCGGCTGGATCGTGCTGCTGACGCTGACCAGCGCGGCCCTGTCTATCTACGAAGCCTTTCTGTTTGCCGTCATGAGCCAGGTGGTCGACTGGCTCAGTGCCACGCCCATGGGCGATTTCTGGCAGCAGCAGCACGGCAGCCTGCTGGGCATTGCCGCCATCTTGCTGGGCAGCATCGGCCTGCTGGCACTGCACACCATGGTCATGCACCAGGTGCTGGCCATCAACTTCCCGATGCGGCTGCGCTGGGTCTTTCACCGGCTGATGCTGGGGCAGAGCATGTCCTTCTACGCCGACGAATTCGCCGGCCGCATCACCACCAAGATCATGCAGACCGCGCTGGCGGTGCGCGAGGTGGTGTTCATCGTCGTCGACGTGTTGGTCGGCGTGGCCGTGTACTTCCTCAGCATCTTGCTCCTGGCCGGCAGCTTCGACGCCTGGCTGCTGCTGCCCTTCGGCCTGTGGCTGCTGAGCTATGCCGGCGCCTGCTGGTACTTCGTGCCGCGCCTGGGCCAGATCGGCAAGCAGCAGGCCGATGCGCGCTCGTTGATGACCGGCCGCGTCACCGACGCCTACACCAACATCGCCACCGTCAAGCTGTTCGCCCACACCCGCCGCGAGGCCGAGTACGCGCGCAGCGCCATGGACGACTTCAAGCGCACCGGCTATGCACAGATGCGCCTGGTCAGCCTGTTCGAGCTGACCAACCACATCATGATCACGCTGCTGATCCTGAGCAGCGCCAGCATGGCGCTGTGGCTGTGGGCCCAGGGCCAGACCGGTGCCGGCGTGGTCGCCGCGGTGATCGCCATGGCGCTGCGCATCGCCGGCTACTCGCACTGGGTGATGTGGCAGATGACGGGCCTGTTCGAGAACGTGGGGACCATCCAGGACGGCATCACCACCCTGACCAAGCCGCGCACCATCACCGATGCGCCCCACGCCCAGCCGCTGCGCGTCACCCAGGGCGCCATCGCCTTCGAGGACGTGCACTTTGCCTACAAGGACGGCGGCAAGCAGGTCATCGACGGGCTGAACCTGCACATCCGCCCCGGCGAGCGCATCGGCCTGATCGGCCGCTCCGGCGCCGGCAAGTCCACGCTGGTGAACCTGCTGCTGCGCTTCCATGAGGCGCAGTCGGGCCGCATCACCATCGACGGCCAGGACATCACCCAGGTCACGCAGGACAGCCTGCGCGGCGCCATCGGCATGGTGACGCAGGACACCTCGCTGCTGCACCGCTCGATGCGCGACAACATCCTCTACGGCCGCCCCGACGCCAGCGAGGCCGAAATGCGCGCCGCCGCCGAACGCGCCGAAGCGGCCGAGTTCATCGACACCCTGACCGATCGCCATGGCCGCAGCGGCTACGACGCCCAGGTGGGCGAGCGCGGCGTCAAGCTGTCCGGCGGCCAGCGCCAGCGCGTGGCGATTGCGCGCGTCATGCTCAAGGACGCGCCCATCCTGCTGCTGGACGAGGCCACCAGCGCGCTGGACAGCGAGGTCGAGGCCGCCATCCAGCACAGCCTGGACAAGCTGATGCATGGCAAGACCGTGATTGCCATCGCCCACCGCCTGTCGACCATCGCTGCCATGGACCGCCTGATCGTCATGGACCAGGGCCGCATCGTGGAAGCCGGCACGCACCAGCAACTGCTGCAGCTGGGCGGCATCTACGCCAAGCTGTGGACCCACCAGAGCGGCGGCTTCCTGAGCGAGCTGGCCGAAGGCGAGGTCTGAGCCACTGCACTGCCCCGCCGCCCAGCCCGGGGCGCGGGGTGGCGCCCGCAAGGATTGCGCGCGCGCACCAGTGGTGCGACAGGGGGGCACAACGGCATCGCCAGGCCCCGGCCCAGGGGGCATACAGGCTCCCACCAGGCGCCCCCGGGCAGACCGTGGCGGGCCGCAGACGCAGCGGCCGCCAACCCTTGATCCAGCACAAATCCCGCACAAATTCGGCCCCGCAGGGCCGATGAACGGCAGCGTGTCTAGACCCGGTCTACCTAGCATGTGAGGCCGTTTGGCGCCACCCATCAATATCAGGCTGGGGGCACCGGCCCGCACTCACCCCAAGGGACACCACATGCACGCCACCATCGAACGCCCCCCGGCTCCGGCCGTACGCCGCGTTCCCGCCCCCGCTGCGGCGCCGTCGGCCCGCACCCCA
>NZ_JAZHFR010000102.1:0-10097 GCF_036541385.1 Comamonas sp. GCA5
CGCTCGCCGCCGTCCGTGCGCTGGCGCTGGCCTGGGCCGTGTCCAGCGCCAGTGGCGCCTGGGCGTGGGCGGCCTCGAAGGCCGCACTCCACAGGGTCTGGGGGGCGGAGGCCGGCAGGCGCAGCAGGAAGTCCCCCTCCTCTGGAATGCATTCCACGCGGCACACCAACCAGCTGGCGTGCAGGCGGATGTCCACCCCGCCGTCGCTGCCGGGGGCAAAGTTGGGCGCCACCTGCAGCGGCACGGGCAGCAGCACCGTGCCTTCGTAGCCGTAGTTCAGCATGTCGCCGACGCGGATTTGCTGGGGCACGGGCCAGGCGATCTCGCCCGCCTGCAGGCCGGCCGGCAGTTGCCAGGCCAGCTGCGTGGGCAGGCCGGAGTCGCCCGCGTTCTTCCAGTAGGTGTGCCAGTCGGGCTGGTGCTCAATGCGCAGGCCCAGCGCCAGCGGCCGCCCCGGGGCGATGCCCTCGGGCGCCAGGGCCACCAACTGGGCGCGCACGCGCGGCGTGACCACGGTGTCGGAGGGCCCCTGCGCCGCCGCGCCGCCCAGCTTGAGCTGCAGTTGCGCCTGGGCCGCGGTCGGCAGCGCGGCGCCGCACACCAGCAGCAGGCTCAATAGGATCAGCGCCCAGGCAAGGGGCAGGCGGCGGAGAAAAGCGGGGGCAGATATCGGCATGGCAAAGCTTGGAGGCGGAAACCGTATTGTGGTTCCTTCCGCAGGGCGCCTTTCGGCCGGGCGGCGGCGTACCGCAGCAACACGCTCTAAGATCAGGGCCATGTGCTCCTACCCCCTCCCCGTGAACCCGCCCGATGTCCCCGATGTGCCGCTGACGGCCTGGCCCGCGCGCCATTGGGCCGGGGTGTCGGCCCGTGACTTCGCCCTGGCGCAGCGCAGCGGCCTGGCCGCGCAGACCGTGGCGGTGCTGCCCGTGGGCGCGGTGGAGCAGCACGGCCCGCACCTGCCGCTGTCGGTGGACAGTACCCTGGTGGACGGCATGGTCGCCGCTGCGCTGCCGCACCTGCCGGCCGAGGTGCCGGTGCTGGTGCTGCCCACGCAGCAGATCGGACTGAGCCTGGAACACGCCAGCTACGCCGGCACGCTGGGGCTGTCGCCCGCCACGCTGCTGGCGCTGTGGACCGAAATCGGCGCCTGCGTGGCCCGCGCCGGCGTGCACAAGCTGCTGATCTTCAACGCCCACGGCGGCAATGTCAGCAGCATGGACATCGTCGCGCGCCAGCTGCGCATGCAATGCGGGCTGCTGGTCTACCACAGCAGCTGGTTCAACCTGCCGCTGCACGGGGCCGATGCGGCCTTCAGTGCCCACGAGCACCGCTTTGGCGTGCACGGCGGGGAAATGGAAACCTCGATGCTGCTGCACCTAGCGCCCGCGCTGGTGCGCATGCAGCACGCGCAGAACTTCGCCTCCACCTCCGAGGAACGTGCTCGGGACTATCCCATTCTGGGCAACGGCAAAAGTGCCAAGCTGGGCTGGGCCATGCAGGACTACAACCCTTGTGGTGCGGCCGGCAACGCCGCTGCGGCCGATGCGGTGCGCGGCCAGGCGCTGGTGGAGGCCGTGGGGGTCAGCCTGGCGGCCCTGCTGGCCGAGGTGCACCGGCTGCCGGCCACGACCGTGGGCGCGGAGCCCAGCCCTCTGGGCTGAGGCCTGCGCGCCGTGGCAGGGCGGGCGGCTGCAATGTGCCGCGTGCCCTCTGATTCGGCACCGTGCGCGCGCCCGTCACCTGCGGTGCCTAGCTGGCCCAGCGCAAGGACGCAATATCGTGCGTATAAATGGGGTAGTTCATCCACAGGCCCTGCAAGCCCTTGCGTGCCACGGCACTGACCTGTGAATTAAACAACCAGACGTTGGCTGCATCCTGGGCTAAATACCGTTGCATGGCCGCGTACAACAACTGGCGCTCACGCGGGTTGCGGGATGCTGCGTGGCGATGCGTCAGGTCGCGGAAATCTGCGCTGTCATAGCCAAAGTAATACCCGGGATCGGCATAGATCATGTGATCCAGCGGCTCGACATGGTTGATCAGCGTCAGATCGAAGTCCCCCTGGAAGGTATTGCTCAGCCACTCCTGCCAGGTCACTGGCTGGAGGTGCACCCGAATGCCAACTTTCTCCAAGTACGCGGCGATGAAGGGGCCTCCTTCGCGGGCGTACGGAACGGGAAGCAGGGTCAGCGTGAGTTCCAGGGGCGTCTTCACGCCAGCTTGTTGGAGCAGCTCTTTGGCACGCTCCGGGCTGTAAGCATGCAGGTGCGCAAGATTCAGGAAGCCAGGGTCCGTAGGGGCAAAGTGGCTGCCGATGACATTGCCTTTGCCTTGCAAAATGCTGCTGACGAAAGCTTGGCGATCGATTGCATGGGTGATTGCACGGCGTACCCGTACATCTTTCAAGACAGGGTGGCGGTGGTTGACGGCCAGCATGCCTTTGCCACTGGAAGAGCCCAGTAGCACTTGGTAGCGCGGATCGCCGTGGAAGCGGTGCAGATCGTGTGTGATGAAATTGATGAAGACATCCACCTCGCCTTGCTCCAAGGCTCGAGCCTGCTCTTCCAAATTATTGATAAAACGGAACGTGGCGTGCTCAATCGCTGCTTTTTCTGGTGCTCGAAAGGTCGCAGACTTGCGCATTTGCACACTGTGTCCCTTGCGCCACCTGACAAATGCATACGGACCTGTACCAATCGGTTGCGTGGCAGCAGAGGTGGCTGAATTAGGGTGAAGGATGACTGCGCTGGCTTCTCCCAAGTGAAAAAGAAAATGTGGATCAGGATTGCGCAGTTCTAGCTCGAAGCGAAGAGCGCCTTTGGCGGTCATGCGCTGAATGTTGTCAAAGACGCTTTTCTTGGCCTTGTTTGGAGAGTTCGGAGCCTGTGCTTGGCGAAAGCTGAAGAGCACACACTCCACATCCAGCGCAGCGCCATCGTGAAAGCGCACATTCGGCACCAACTCAAAGGTGTAGATGCGTTGACTGGCGTCGATCTGCCAGCGGGATGCCAGCAACGGTTCGACGGCTCCGTTTTCGCTGATTTTGACCAAGCCCTCAAAAATGTTGTAGAGCACCACCTGGCCGCAGGCGGCTGCTGCAAATCGTGTGGGGTCCAGGCCATCAGGCTCCAGTGCAATATTCAGCGTTACGCTGTCACGCCGGGGTTGGGCAATAGCGGAGAGTGGCAGACAAGCCGCCAAGCCGGTTGCGCCCAATTGCTGGAGGCAGCTGCGACGAGGAATGTTCGGTACAGGCATGAGAGGGAACATGGCGTGCTTGGTTATTGGCTGCGATGACCGTATGTATCAATCAGTATCCGATAATTGACCAAGCGCACGCGGCTTGTCAGCAGTTATTTGATGCTACGAGTCATGTTGCGAGGTTGGCTTTCATCTTTGTAACGCGCGGATAAGCTCAGGGAACTGGCGAACCGGCATAGCCCATGGGGCGCCGGCAGATCGCTGAATCGGCATGCACAAGCTTCAACAGTACAAAGACAAACATCTCTGGCATGTGATCGCAGTCGTGGTCATCGTGCAAGTTGTACTTGCTTGGGCAGGCATGCACGTCTATACGGAGCGTGAGCTGCGTTATCGCCACCAAATAGAGAGTGTGCTCAAGAGCAACAACGACCGGGTGCTCCAGAGTTTGGCCAAGTGGCGGTCCAGCACGCTGGCTGCAGCTGAGTCGCTGATGGACGACAGGCTGTTTGCTCAGGCTTTATCACGTTGGCTGGTTCAGCACGATGCACTGGTACGCGATGATTTGGAAAACCGTCTGCGCAGTCTGACGGAGCGCAATGAGTTTGCCAAGGTGCTGCTACTTGATGCCGAAGGGCGCATCCTGATAGCAACGGCGGGTGCGGAGGAGCGCACGCTCCCGGAGCGTGAACAAGCGGCGTTGCAACAAGCCTTGCTGCAAGCGCAAGCGGTGGTGGTTGAGCCTTACCGACAAGCTCAATTTGCTTACCCCACGTTCTCTGTGCTCACCCCCTTGTACGATGGTTTGCAGCCTTTGGGCGCACTGTGATGGTGGTGGACTTGCGCGCCAACCTTTTCCCACTCTTGAATGTGATTCAGCAAGGCAGTGCTACCGCAGAATCGATGTTGTTGCAGCGCGAAGGCTTGGACGTGGTGCACATCAATCCGTTGCGGCATCGTATTTCCCAGCCATTGGAAAAGCTGGCTTCGGTTGAACAGGATGATGACTTGGTGGCGGTGCAGGCCTTCGCTGGTATTCGTGGCGTTCTTTACGGTCCTGACTATCGCAGGCACCAGGTGTTGGCAGCCAGTGGTGTGGTGCCCGATTCACCCTGGTTGCTGGTGAGCAAAATCGATGTGACCGAAGCGTTTGCCCACGATCAGCGCAAAGAAGGCGTTTTTTTGGGTTTGCTGATTGGGGGTTCAGCATTTCTCATGTTGTCCACGGTGCTGTACTGGATATGGCTCACGGGGAAGCGCGAACATGTGCTCAAAATCGAACTCGAAAACCACATGAAGTGGCTGGAGCGAGCGCAGAAAACGGCATTGCTGGGCTTTTTCTCGATCGATTTTTCAAACCGGAAGATCGAGCTGTCCCCGATGGCGGTCGAGATATTGGGAACGCAAGGCCAGCGGCAACTGACTTTCTCCGACTTGGCGCGCTACATACCCGCAGAACAAATCAAACGCACGCTGCGAAAGCTGTTGAAGGTACGGCGTTTCGGGACGGTGCAGAAAATTGAGTTCGATCTGCGTCCCCAGCTCCCGCAGTCGCATACGCATACGTTAGAGTGCTGGTGCGAAATGGAAGATGCCGCCGCATACGATCAAACGGCCAAAATTATTGGAACCATCCAGGACATCACACAGCGCAAGGCGACGGACCAGGCCCTGGAGGAATACCGCACTTTGCTGGAGCACCAGGTACGCAAAGACAGCTTAACCGGGCTGTCTAACCGCCGCGCCCTGGATGAGGCATTGGACCGGGCATGGGAACATGCCATGCGTGACAATCGGCCTTTGGCGGTGCTGGTGATTGATATCGACCATTTCAAAAGCTACAACGACCACTATGGCCATTTGCAGGGGGATGTGTGTCTGCAGCAAGTGGCCCAAGTCCTTGAGCAGCAGGTCCAAGGGGGGCATGGGTCTGTATTCCGCTTTGGTGGGGAAGAGTTTGTGGTGTTACTGCCCAGCACCACGCTCGCTCAGGCCGAGCAGATAGCCTGCCATCTTTGCCAGGATATTCAAATGCAAGGCCTCGAGAACGCCGCAGCTCCGGAGGTGCAGGTGGTCACGATCAGCGTCGGCGTTGCCAGCGTGACACCGAGAACGGGCGACTGTTTGGGAGGCCGCTCTTTGATGGCCATGGCGGATGCCGCGCTGTACCAAGCCAAGAGCGCTGGGCGCAACCAGGTGTGCGTGCAAACCGCAGACTGAACGGCCCCCGGTCTGTGGCGGGATGGTGCCGCCAGCGTCACCCCGCCTTGGGGCGTGCGGTGCTGTTGAAATGTTTCCCTGATCCCCTGCGGGGAGTTCGTGCCGCGACGCAGGCCGTCGCCATGCCCGCATCCGCGATGGACGTTCAGCGCAAGCGCACGATCCGTGATCCCAAGGCCTCGGTGCTCACTGACGGACTGCATCCATCACCGGTTTGCATCAATTTTTCACCGGGCCTGCCTTCCCATCCTCAACGGCAAATTGCGCCAGCGTCGTGACCGGGCTGTCCGCACGCAGGGGGTCGGCCACGGTGCGCAGCTGGGTGCGCCAGGTGGTGGGGGTGATGTCCACCAGGCTGTAGCCGCGTTCCTCGCAACGTGCCAGCAGCACCTGCGGGTTGTGGGCACGCAGGGCGTCGACCTTGTCCTGGGTGGTGCCGCTGCGCGAGCTGATGGAGGTGGTGCAGAACTCGCTGGCCAGCACCGGGTTGCCGGCGCCCGGGGGGCGGTCGGCCAGCGTGGGCACGGCGCAGACGTAGTTCTGGTGGATGTCACCGCCCAGCAGCACGCTGTTGTGCGGGGCGGCTTCGGCGATCTGCTGGCTCAGGCGCTGGCGGGCGGCGGGGTAGCCGTCCCAGCTGTCGGTGGACTGGTGGCCGCTGGGCCGGCGGCGGGCGGTGAACAAGGTGGTCTGGGCCACCACGCTCCAGCGTGCGGCTTCGGGGTGGTGGCGGCTGTCGGCCTGCAGCTGGCGGCCCAGCCAGGCTTCCTGTTCGCGGCCCAGCAAGCTGCGGGCGGGGTCGAACAGCTCCGGGCAGCGGTCCGTGTGCACGCTGCCGCTGTCGGCCTTGCCCGGTGTGCGACAGGCCTGCAGGCTGCGGTACTGGCGGCCATCCAGCAGGTGCAGCTGGGCCAGCGATCCCCAGCGCAGGCTGCGGTACAGCTGCAGCCCCTGCAGGCTGCGCTGCAGGGCCCCGGCGCGCAGCGGCATGTTTTCGTAGAACGCCTGCCAGGCGGCCATGCGTCGGGCCAGAAAGGCGCCGGCATCGCCCACGCCCTGGTCGGCGGCATAGTCGTTTTCCACCTCGTGGTCGTCCCAGATCACGCTCCAGTTGCAGACCGCGTGTGCGGCCTGCAGCAGCGGATCGCTTTTGTGCAGTGCATAGCGGTCGCGGTAGTCCTGCAGCGTGCGGGCGGTGCGCAGCGGTTGCGGGCGGGCCAGGCCTTCGGCGTTCGCGGGCTGGGCGTACTCGTAGATGTAGTCGCCCAGGAACAGCACCAGGTCCGGCTGGTCCTGCACCACGGCGCGCCAGGCGGCGTAGTGGCCGTGCTCCCAGCGCTGGCAAGCGGCGAAGGCCAGGCGCAGCCGTGGCACCGCTGCCCCGGGCGCGGGGGCGGTGCCGCAGCGCCCGGTGGGGCTGATGGCGTCGCCCTGCATGAAACGGTAGAAATAGTGGCGCCCCGGCGCCAGCCCGTTGACCTGCACATGCACGGCGTGCCCCCATTCGGGCAGGGCCTGGGTCTGGCCGCTGGCGGCGATGTGCCGGAACGCCGGGTCGTGCGCCAGCTCCCAGCGCACGGTCAGCGCGGGCAACGGCGGGGCCTCGGCCTGGCCCAGCCAGTGGGCGGGCGGAGTCAGGCGCGTCCAGATCAGGGCGTTGTCTGGCTGCGGGTCGCCACTGGCCACGCCCAGGGTGAAGGGATCGTGGTCGGGGTGGGCGCTGCCGCTGCGGGCCCAGGCGGGCACCTGGGCCAGGACTGCCCCCAGGCCGGCGCCCAGCAGCAACCCACGGCGACCGGTGAGCGAGCGATGGAAAAGTGAGCTGTTCATGCAGGTGTGGTGCGCGCTAAAGGTGGTTTTTGCTGAAAGTTCGTCCGTGCCGCACGGGCGACCTGGTGATGCGACATCGCGGCCACGAGGTCGGTCACCGGGGTGCCGGCCGCGGCGTGCTCAAGGGGCGGCATCCACGCTGTCCGGCAGCAGCCACAGGTGGGTGCACTGCCAGTGGTGCAGGATTTCGCGCAGCACCAACAGTGCTGCGGCCGCACGCGGATCGGGGGGCAGGTCGGGGTCCTGGTGGCTGTAGTGGCGGCTGGACTGGGCCACCAGGCGTTCGAACAGCGCCTCGATGGCCTCGCGCGTGATGGCGGGCACCCCGCCTGGGGCATGGCCACCGACGGCCTGCAGGGCCAGGTGCCGCAGCAGGGGATCGCGCGTCGCCAGCAGGGTGTGCGCGGGCAGCAGGCGTGCCAGCGGCATGACGGCGTCCTCCACCTCCATGATGCCGGCCTCCAACTGGGCGGGCGTGGGCATGCGCAGCTGGAAGCTGCGCTGGCTCAGCGACTGCAGACCCAGCGGCAGATGGTGCAGCACGGGGGCGCTGGTGTCGCTGTCGCTGACCAGCAGGGTGCAGACGGGGCCCTCCACCGCGAACAGCGCCAGGGCCTGGTCGGGGGACAGGGCCGTGCCCAGCTGCGTGCGCAGCTGTTGCAGGGTGGCGAGGCCGGGGGGTTGCGCGGGGCGGTCGCCGGGCGCCGGGGAGCGGGGGATTCCGGACATGGTGGTCTGCTGCCGTGGGGGTGCAAAGCCTTGGTTGTAAGCCCATTCCAATGCCCCTGCAGCGTACGCAGCGTGGTCGGTGCGCGGTGGCGGTCCGTCGCGGGGGGCTGGCCACCGGCGCTATTGCCGCCGCAGGGCGGCGGCAGAGGGCCTCAGGCGAAGGTGACCCAGTCGCGGGTGGCGGGCGTATCCAGGTGGCCCAGGGTGTTGAAGGTCTGCAGCATCAGGCGCTTGGGGCTGGTGCTGAGCTCGGTCACGGCCGTGTTGCGGATGCGCATGTTCAGGGCGATCGACACCTCGGCCGGTGCGCCCAGCACCAGGCCCGCGGCGGTGGAGATGGGGCCGCCGCTGCTGACGACCAGCACGTCCCCGTCCGGGTGCTGGCGGCGCAACTGGTCCAGGGTCTGGCGGATGCCGTCGGCAAAGCCTTCCCAGGTGGGCATGCCGGCGGGGCTGATCACGCCGGACATCCATTGCGCGATGGCATCGCACAGCAGGCGAAAGTGCGCCCGGTAGCGCTCCGGGGTGTCCGCCGGCGGCAGTGGGTCGGGGTGGATGCAGCGGATCAGCGCGTGGCTGTCGTACTCGTTGAGTGCCGGCAGGGCCTGGGCTGCTGGCAGGCCGGGCAAGGTGGCCTGGATGCCTTCCAGCGTCTGTACATGGCGGCGCAGCGTGCCGGTGCAGACCGCGTCGAAACGCTGGCCGCGCTCGTGCCAGTAGCGGCCCAGTTGCTGGGACTGCTGCAGCCCCAGGGGGCTGAGCTGGTCGTAGTCATCGGCGCCAAATGAAGCCTGGCCATGGCGTACAAGGTAGATGGTTCCCATGGCCGCAGATTGTGGAAGCGGTCGATGCGGAATGCCTGTCCTATCGGAGACGATGGTGGCGGCCGGGCCGCAGTCCCGGAGGGGGGCAGGCCGGCCCGCAGGTGCGTGCGCCTGCAGGCTGGGGCGCCGTGGATTGGGTGGAGAGAAGGTTTTGATAGCTGTCAGCGCTGATGGGATGAGCGCTGCAGCCACTTTCCATTCACAGCTGCGGTGGCAGCTGCACCCAATGGTTGTCCAGTGCCAGGTGGTCGCTGCGGCCGATGGCCGCCTGGCCGGGCCACTGCAGCACCTGCTGCGTGCCTGCGGACCACACGGGCGCGCGCGGCGGCTGCAGCGGCTGGATCACGCTGGGGTTGCTGAGGCTGTACACGCCGGCCTGGGCATCCTGGCGCAGGCAGCGCGCCAGGGCGTTCGGCGTGGCCGGGGGTTGCCACCAGCTCAGCACGTCGGCGCGCGGGCAGCTGACGGCAAACAGGTGGCCGTCACTGCTGATGTCGCCGCCATAGCCCTGCCAGGGCGCGCCGGTGGGGCGGGGGGCGGTGTGCAGCCGCTGGCCGTCGAACAGGGCCAGCACCGGGGCGTGGAGCTTGTCCTCGGCCAGGTCGTGCTCGGCCTGCAGGGCAATGCCCAGCCAGCGCTGGCCCGGGTCCCAGGCCACGGCCGGCCCCCACGCCAGGTGGCGCAGGCTCAGCCGCGGATCGGGCAACTGCCATTGGCCGGCGAGGGCGCCCTGGCCCTGGGGCCGCAGGCGGACGATGGACGAGTCCATGTGGTCCAGGCGCAGCTTGCGGCGCCCGGTTTCGGGCTGCGTGGGAATGCCGCCGTTGGCCACCACCAGGCTGCCATCGCGGTCCAGCAGCAGCTGGTGCGGGTCCATGCCGCCGGTGCGCCATTCGGCGATCTTCTCCAGCGTCTGCGCGTCGCGCACGCCGATCAGGCCCTGGCTGTCGGCCAGGTCGGTTTCGGTGGTGTAGAGCTGCCGGCCGTCGGCACTGGCGATCACGTGGCCGTTGAAGGCGCGGTCGGGCTCGATCCAGTGCCAGTGCGCGCGGCCATCCGGGTGCAGCTGCAGCAGCCAGTCGCCGGGGCGGCGGCTGGCAAACAGCAGGCGGCCATCGACCAGTTGGGTCATGCCGTGGGCCCGCGTGGGGATGGCGTGGGCCTGGACCACCTGCAGGCGGTCCGTGGCGGCGGTCGGGGCCTGCAGCACACCGACAAACAGGTCGGGCCCGACGGCCCAGGCCGCGGCCCAGCGGGGAGGCTGGGCGGCCTGCGCCCAGGGCGCGTGGG
>NZ_JAZHFR010000103.1:0-9812 GCF_036541385.1 Comamonas sp. GCA5
CAGCATGGCAACTCCTTGGCACGGGATTGCCATGTTGCCAGAACTGCTTGCAGTACCTCTCGGCCATGCAGCAACGGACGCTTGTTTTTAAGCAGCCAATCGTCCGGGACCCGACACATAGAGACCAAATAAAACTCGTAGAGGCTCTTTCCAAAGAGCTTGAAGAAGGGAACCTCGCAATATTCGCAGGAGCGGGTTTTTCGCGCGGGGCAGGATACGTTGATTGGAAAAATTTGCTAAGACCGATTGCAGACGATCTCGATCTTGATGTGGAAAAAGAATGGGATCTTGTCGGGTTGGCGCAGTACCACACTAACGTCAATCACGCAAATCGAGCAAAGCTCAATCAGCTTCTAGTGACAGAATTCTCTACGGGTCTCGCTCCTACGGAGAATCACCGCATTCTTGCTAGGCTGCCGATTTATACGTTCTGGACCACAAATTACGACAAGCTGATCGAATCTTCTCTTGAGTCAAACGGAAAAATTCCTGACGTCAAGTACACGGTCAAACAATTGGCGACGACGCGTCGCCACCGAGATGCGATTGTCTACAAAATGCACGGTGATGCCGATCACGCATCGGAAGCTGTGCTGATCCGCGATGACTACGAGCGATACCACGTTGCAATGCAACCGTTCATTACTGCATTGAGCGGCGACTTGGTATCAAAGACCTTCCTGTTCTTGGGGTTCAGTTTCACTGACCCGAATCTTGAATACATCCTGAGCCGTGTCCGTATTCAGTATGGAAAGGACCAGCGACAGCATCATTGCATCTTAAGGCGTGTAAGCCAAGAAGCTGGCGAAAGTGTGGCCGACTTTGAGTATAGGCAGCGAAAACAAAAGCTGTTCGAAGGAGAGCTGCTGCGTGTCGGTATCAAGACGACCTACGTTGACGAGTACGCTGAGATAACAGCTATCCTTAAAGCAATCGAGGACAAGCACAAGCGGCGTACGATTTTTATTTCGGGAGCTGCGCATGATTACTCGCCGTGGACACAGACCGAGGCTGAGAAGTTTGTGTACAACTTGAGCCGCGAAATCAGCAAGGCAGACTTCCGGGTCATCTCGGGGTTTGGTCTTGGCGTGGGCAGCGCAGTCATCACGGGCGTCCTTGAGCAAACTATCATGAACGGTGGGCGCCTCGATAGCGAGCAGTTGGTTTTGCGACCGTTTCCTCAGACTCAGTCCGGTACTCGCCCGCTCAGTGAACTATGGCGAGAGTATCGCCATACGATGATTGACCACGCGGGCATCGCTATCTTCCTATTCGGGAACAAATTGCAATGCGATACCGTTGTCGAATCGAACGGAATGCGCGAGGAATTCGACATTGCTCGTGAAAAGGGTGTCTTCGTCATCCCTGTCGGCATTACTGGTTCGATAACACGTAAGATTTGGGAAGAGGTGTTAGCAGGTTTTGATCCAACCAAGCACCATAACGGCAGTCAAATAATGCCGCTCCTGCAGGCTCTTGGCGACGATAAAACAGATTTAGACTCTGCCATGGGAATCGTGTTGAAACTTCTGAAAATCATTTAGGGATAGAAAATGGCAAGAAAAGTCTTCTTCAGCTTCAAGTATGACGATGTCCAGCGTGCCATGAATGTGCGGAATAGCAATGTCATCACGGGGGCAATCAAGTCGGGGTTTATCGATAAGGCTGACTTCGAAGAGGTCGAGCGCAAAGGCGACAATGCCATCAAAGCATGGATTGATAAGCAGCTAGAAGGCACGACAGTCACGGTCGTGCTGATCGGCGCGAATACAAACAAGAGCCGATGGGTCAAGTACGAGATTGACCAGAGTATTAGTCGAGGAAATGGCATCCTGACTATCGATATCAGCAAGATCAAGGATTTGGGTGGAAACACCACTGAGTGCTGCAGTCTACGAGTCAATGGATACAACCACTACCTGTGGAACAACGGCAATGGTAGGGACAACCTCGGTAAGTGGGTAGAGGCTGCAGCTATAGCCGCCGGAAAGTAGTTGACATTAGCGCTCGAGTCGCAGCTTTCTGCGACTCGCGTCATTTTGGTCGGTTGGAAACAATAGATTGACGGAGTTCGACGGCGGAGTCTGTTATATGTGGGCTTCCATCGCATGCGATCTGAACCACCCTATTGAGTTCACAGGCTGGGTAAGTGCAAGAGTACCCTCCGTGTGTTTCGTTTGAGTTGAAAAGCTAGTACTTGAAGCCAAGCGGTAAATGCCTCTTGCGGTTCGATTGCTTGCTGGCATTAACGGCCACTGAAGGGGGGGCAGGGCTATTCCGCTGATCCTCCGAACCTGCCGTCGGGCTGCAGACCGCTCACACTTGCACAGCTGACGTTGCCTTGTTCGAGCAGGTTTTTCACACCAGATGGACAGCGCATCAAAGCAGGCTTGGTATCGCCCGCTGTGTGGTTCTGCGGATGTACTTAAGTAGCGTCACATCTGACTTGTGCCCCGTCTGCTCACGTATCTGCCACGACTGTAGTCCTTGTTCTGCGGCACTGGTGCAGTAGCCAGCTCTCAAGCTGTGGCCGCTGACGTGCTTGGCATCGATTCCAGCCTGTGCCATGGCAGCTTTCACAATGAGTGCCACAGACTGCGCTGAAAGTCCTTGGCTGGCAATGTGGCCGTGGCGATTTACCGCCCTAAAAACATAGCCTTCATGGATGCCAGCGACAGTCAGCCAATGAAGCAGGGCAGTGACAGGGCAGTGTGTGCCAGTCGCGCGTGGAATGAACACTGTGCGCCCGCGCCGCTCTTGATCTGTTTTGCTGATCGGTAGCTCAATCTCGATACCGCTGGCTGAGTGATGCAAGTGCTCCATGCGAATCTTCACCAGTTCAGAGCGCCGCATTGCAGAAGTAAAGCCCACCAGCAGCAAGGCCTGATCACGTGCGGCTTTGACCGGCATCTGACGGTGTTCCATGACCTCAAGTGCGGCTAGCAGGTCTTCCTTGATCAGTGGCCTCGCTTGCCGCTGTTTGGTGCCCAGCTTGCGGCGTATGCCTAGCATGACTTGTTTGACGATCTCGTTGCGAGCCGGGGAGCGCTGCTTTTGCTCCAGATGTGCTTTGTGTATGGCCGTGACGCGGCGCGTCAACGTGGCAACTGCCAGCCCTGCATTCGCAGACTCTGCCAAGTATTTGGCCAATCGCTTTGGTGTGCAGGGAATGCTGCCGCCATGTGTCAAGAAATGCCGCACATCAGACGCATAAGCACGTTTTGTGGAGCTGGATTGGCTGGCATCTATATATTCTTGAACAGTGTTGCAGTTAAATTTTTTGTCTGATTTATTTTTCCTTAAAGTGTTCTGCTTTGTTTTTTGAGGGCGCGATTTATCCTCCGTCAAAGCGGCTGAACGTTGATTACTCATGAGAGTTATCTTTCTATTTAATGGTAATTGCGATTTATCGCTACCTAGAATCAGATAGGCGATTGAAGGGCTTGGCGAGTACGTGCCGGCGCAGCAAGTTGTTGCACTCAGTGAGTGCCTTGCCGTTTGTAGAGGTGTGGCTGAGACACTGGATTGCAGTGCAGATGCACTGGCTTTTTTGTAATTTACACAGCGACTCGCATTTGGATTTATAACTTCGCGACATTTAGTTTTCGACAATGTTGCAAAATTAATAAAATACAGTATTTTTTTGGTCTTTTGTATATAATAACACCATGCATTAATTAATCAAATTTTCTGATGAATTTATGTATCAGTAAATATCGCTGATTTTTATTATGTGCACAGAGCATTATTCGATGAATCACTGCCTGATTCCCGAGTTGAATCACCCGAGCAATTTGGCATTTCGCCGCCACCACCGCATCGTGCTGCTGCAGCGCTTGTTGCCGGTTCTGGCCGACATGCTCAGTGCGGAGCAGCTGGTTGATGTGTCGAGTGAGCTGGAGATGCTGTACTGGCCAGCACTGGGACGTGCGCAAAGTCCGTGCTTCTTTGAAGTGCCTGCGTTTCTTGGCTCCGTGACCCCGGATCAGCCGATGGAGCCTGCGGTGGTGTTCGAGCGCTTGATGGCGTTGCCGTGTCCACCGTTGCCGTTGGATGTGGCCCCGGTGGCTTGCAACTTGGAGCGTCTGGGCAAGCAGCTGGATTTGTCAGCTGTTGAGCAACTGCATCTGCTGTGCGCTTATCTGAATTACGGCGGTGGCGCGTGGCCGTATCTGCAGTTGCCAGAGCGTTCGCAGCGCGCATTGCTGGCCGCATGGTGGGCCACCGATCTGGCTGCGGTCAATGCCACGTTGAATGGCCGGTTGGGCACCCTGCGCTTGCTGGAGCTGCCAAGCTGGCAGGACTCTGATGGCACGCAATCGCTGTGCTGCACATTGGCGGCGCTGCTGCCCATGTCTGCGGATGTGGTGCGGATTGTGAGCCAACACTATGCGACCGATGCCGCGTTGCTAAATGCTCTGCAGCACCTGCCGTAGAACGCCTGCACTGGTCGTGTGAAGTCACTGCCACTTTGAATTCTTGATCTCTTCATGGACCGCTTTGACGGTCCTTTTTTTATCCGTTTCCACGCATGCGGAGGACAGTGCTCGCCCATGTGGGGCAGCGGTGTCGGTGGTTCGCGCGTGGAGTTCTTGCGTCTGACGTTCAACCAAGGAGTAATTCCATGTCAGCAAATTCTTCTCAACCCACAGCAGCTCGCCGCATGACGTTGATGAGCAATGCCCCACGCTTTGCGCTGGGCCAGATGGTCGCAACACCAGGTGCTTTGGCGCTGCTGGAGCAAACCGGCTTTAGTGCGCTGGCATTGATCTCACGCCATGTGCACGGTGACTGGGGCGACTGCTGCGTCGAAGACAAAGCTACCAATGAGCTGTCGGTCCAGCAGGGCATGCGTGTGATGAGTGTCTACCGGCTGGTGGACGCCGAAAGACTGCAGCAGACGCCGCAAGACAAGCGCAGCAGCTTGCCCACGATCTGGATCATCACCGAAGCCAATCGCAGCGTGACTACGCTGCTCTTGCCGGAAGACTACTGATGGCGGCACGTGTATCTGGAATCGCTTACGGCTTCCAGCGCGTGCATGCGGCATTGCAGACCGGCCATGTGCTGACCGTGCAGCAACAGCGCCAAGAGCCGGTGCGCTGCTTCATGCAGCAGTCCATGCTCGATGGCGCTTGCGGCACGCATGTGCTGGCCATGATCTTGGTGATCTTCGATCTGGCCAAGGCCTCTGCCATGCACGACATGAGCCAGCGCAAGCATGGAGTGGCGGCTGCGGTTTGGAAAGCCTTCGGCCCCAAGTACTTTGCTGGCATTTACGCCAAAGAGTGGGCAGAACTGGTCAACAGCTTGGCTTTGCCACTGAAGCTGACGGCCAAGTACGGAGCCGCAGAGCATGTAGATCGGCATGCATTGGACTGGCTGATGCGTGGTGAGCTCGTGGCGCTGGCTTTTGCATCGGTCAAGCATCAACGTACCAGGCATTGGGCGCTGGCAGTCGGCGTGGAAGGCGTCGCCTCGGGATCACAGCATCAACCGCAGCGCATCTTGTTGCTGGACCCTGGCGGTGGCGAACCGAGCTTCCAAGCATTCAATGCACGGCTGCGATTGCCGACCACGGGTCTTGGCAGTCGCCGCGCCAAGCAACTGCATCTACCTGTTGATGACGCCAAGCCATGGACAGTGTTCTGGCACTACGAATCGGAGTCGTGGTCTGCGGAGTTGGTGCGGCTGCTGGCAGCTGTCCGCGTGCGCAAGCTGCAGTGACTGGCCTATGCCTTGGATCGTTTGGCGCGGTGAGCTGTATCGACCACTTTGGACGGCGCAGGAATTTTTTCGGCATGCGCCTGGTTGCGGCGGCGCAGTTCACCGCCTTGTGATGCCGGTGGCAGCGTGGCGGTCACACCATCAAAGAGCTCTGCCAGCGTGATCCCTAAGCAATGGCACAGCGTAGCGAGCGTGAGCAGCGATGGATTGATGTGGCCGTTCTCCAGCTTGGAGATACGCGAGCGCTCCACTTCCGCGTCATGCGCCAGTTGTTCTTGCGACTTTTGCGCCAGCTCGCGGTAGCTGCGCAGCTTGGCCCCCAGTGCCTGTGTGACGGCATTGGGCAGCTTCACCACTGGCGTGGCGCTCAGCTGCGACGGGGCGGACTCCTTGACTCTCATGTCCGCAGAGGGTCTGCCAATGTGCTTTTTGAGCCAACGTCTTATACGACACAATGCTTTAAGATTTGAGTCGTATAAAACACATAAAACAGGAGAGAGAAGTAATGAGAAAAACTCTAATGAGTGGCGCATGCGTAGCTGCAGCCGTGCTTGCTGGATGTGGCAGCAAGACGCCAACTTGTGCGGATGCGGAGACAGTCAGCTTGGTCAAACAGATATACCAGCAGCAGTTTGACAAGCAGCACAAGGACATGAGCGAGGAGCGCCAAAAGCGCGTCCAGTTCACGGTCAAGGACACCGCTGTTACCCTTGAGAACATCACCACCGACGCCAGCAATCCCGACACTGGAAAAGCTATGTGCTCAGCACAGCTGACAACCGTCTTGCCGGAAGATGCTGTGAAAGCCGAGCCGCAGATGGAGCAATACATGCGGGCCATCTATGAACGGCAAGGTGCTGTATTGGAGGGCACCAAACTCCGTGGCAATGTGGAGTACACCGCGCAACGAACGGAAGACACAGGTGTACTGCAAGTTGCACTGAGCGGTTTCATGCCGTTCATGGGCTACTTCCATGACATAGCCATGGATCGCTATGACCGCATGCTGCGCGCACAAGCAGCAGCAAAGAAGTCAGTCGAGGCTCAAATGTCTGCCGCACCATCTGCCAGCATGGCTGAGATGGAAGCCGAGACCGAAGGAGTACCTTCGGAGTCTGCGCCGTCAGCTGCAGCACCACAGCAGTCACAAGCGACGATCAACGAGCAAATCCAAGCCGCGCAGCCTGTACCTGGCCAGACGGCTGCAGTGCCCACGCTGTGTTCAGCCGACGAGACCCCGGTGTTTGCCTGCTCGACCGGCAAAAAGCGTGCATCGCTGTGCATGGCCAGCAGCGGTAGTCAGCTGACGTACCGACTGGCCCCGCTGGACGCAGCGCCAGAGATGGTCTACCCGGCGAATGCTGCGACTGCAAGCACCGCGTTCAAACAGGGCTCGCACACTGGCTCCACTGAGCAGGCACTGCCTTATGTATCGTTTGACAAGGGCAACTACCGCTATGTCGTGTATGGCCGGACAACCACGGAGCAAGGCATCTTGGTAGAGCAAAGTGGCAAGCGCATTGCAGACCTGCACTGCCAAGGGGAGCGACTGTCTGAGCTGGGCATGTCGAAGATGCAAAGTTTGAGTCTGAATCAAGACACGCGACCGTTGCAGCTCCCATAAATCCGCAGCAGTGGCATTCAAGCCTCAATCATGCCCGTTTGTGCCGTGCCGACTTGCTCAGTCAGTGCTGCCGTGGGCATGATTTCAGAAAAATAGAGAAAGAGAGGGAGACATGATCTCCAAGCCTATTGCTCCAGCCTTCAAGCACTTCTGGCGAAGCTTCTGTGCAGGTGCGGCTTTAATGGCTGCGACATTTGCAGTACATGCCCAGGGCTCCACATTCAAACTTCCGACTCGCGAAGGGGTGAGCACCACGGTGTTTTGGGAAGCGACTCCGGATGCCAAAGCCACGGTGCTGCTGTTTCCCGGTGGTGGCGGCGGCTATGGGCGGGTGGAAAACGGCAAAGCCACTAGCAGCAATTTTTTGGTGCGCTCAGCGCCGTACTTCACAGCCAATGGTTTCAATGTGGCGATCCTTGGCCGCCCCAATGGCAAAGAGCTGGACTTTGCGGACAGGCTCGCGGCCGATCACATGACGGACCTCACCAAAGTACTGGAGTTCGTCAAGCAAAAGAGTGATCGTCCTATCTGGCTCGTTGGCACCAGCCGAGGCACGGTCTCAGCCACGGCCATGGCGATCAAGGTACCCGACCCGGCCATCGCCGGCCTGGTCCTGACCTCCAGCATCGTGCGCTATGCCACCCCTGGTGCTGTGCCGCTCCAGGACCTGAAAGCCATCCAAATGCCGGTGCTGGTCTACCACCATGCCAAGGATGCCTGCAGGCACTGCCAGCCGGTGGAAACGTCCTGGATTCTCAAGGGGCTGAGCAATGCGCCCGTCAAGAAACTGATGATGGTGGATGGCGGCTCCGACCCCACTGGTGATGAATGCGATGCCCAGCACTGGCATGGCTTTATCGGCATGGAGCGTGAAGCGGTGGATCAGATCGCAGGCTGGATCAGGAATCCCGCGAATTAAACAAACCAAGGCGACCACATTGCTCATCTTTGCTGGTTCAGCAGATGTGTCGGTGGTCAAGCCTCTGTTCAAAACAAAAAACAACAAGAGAGAACAACATGAACACAAAGCGGTATGTGCACACGCTGACGGCCACTGCAATGGTCTTGCTGTCGGCCTTCTCGGTGCAGTTCGGTTATGCACAAAACAACCCCGTAGCAGGTGACGGCGGCGCTTCCGCACCAGACGATTGGCTACTGACGCCCAAAGGGCCAAAGTGGTGGTATCAAACCATCCCGAGTCCGCAGCCTAAAGCGTTGAACGTCAGATCAGCCAAAGCGGCTGAGCAAACCGTCATCAATGAAGCTCGCACGCTGATGGCCAATCGCCCGGCCAAGGCGTTTGCACTGCTTGATGGTGACAACGTGCTGCACACCGAATTCAAAGCTCCGGCCGATTCCAATTCTTTGTTCTTTGGCTTCTCTATGGGCAAGACGGTCACAGCCATGGCGGTTGGGCAGGCCATCTGTGCTGGCAAGCTCAGCCTGCGAACCAAAGCAAGCGAGGTGATCCCAAAATTGCAGGGCAAGGCTCTGGGCGAAGCGACAGTCCATGATCTGTTGCGCATGTCGTCCGGCACGGCCCAGATCAATGCGGACAGCACCATTTGGAACAAGGAGCAGGTTCAAGACTGGAGAGTCGGCCTGCTGAACTTGGAAGACCTGGTTTCATCAGACCCAGTGACGCAAGCTGCCCGTGGTGTGTTCTCGACATACAAACCAGGCGAAGTCTTTGCATACAAGTCCACCGACCCCCTGACGCTGGGTATCATGGTCAGCCGCGCTACGAACACGCCTTGGAACCAGTGGATTCAGGAGCAAGTCCTCAATCCTATGGGTGCAGCGCATGCCGGTCTCTACGTCCAAGATCGGGCGCAGAACGGTCTTGCAGACTCCGGCATGCGCTTGCGTCTTGAAGACTGGATGCGCTTTGCGGTGTGGGTCAAAGAATCATCCAAGCAGCAAGACTGCTTTGGTGACTTCGTGCGCACAGCCATGAGCAAGCAAATCGCCAATGGCACAACACCGGCCACGCGCAAGAACGGCAAGCTGTTTGCCAGCTACGGCTACCTCACTTGGACCGACAACGACATTGCGCCGAACACGGCATGGGCTGTCGGTTGGGGTGGTCAGCGTATCGGTTGGAACAAGGGTAACGATCGCATGGTGCTGGTTTTTTCCAACGAGGAAGCTTGGCTGGGCGATGCTTATGTACTGGCTAAGAACTGGGGGCAGTTGCAATAAACAATCGTTGCTCTTAGTTGCCGACGCTGCTCATCCTTGACCAGCATTCCGCTCTCACTTGGCTAGTTTGCTTGAGTGGACCGCCGACAGCAGACGAGCCAGTGCCGTTGTTCATCCTCTGGCTGTTGAAGTCTAGTTGTAAGCGTCCGGCAAACCCAGGCCTACCGAGGCCGGTGATCAGGCGTCGGCGGGTTTCCAGCGGTGTGGCAGGAGCTCGACGATGCGGCTGGCCTTGTGCGTGGGCAGTCGCGTGAGCACG
>NZ_JAZHFR010000104.1:0-9531 GCF_036541385.1 Comamonas sp. GCA5
CTCCAGGCTGCGGCCGCGCGCCAGCAGGCGCTCGGCCTGGTCCAGACGCAGCTGGCGCAGCCATTGGCTGCGGCGTGCGGCCGGTCAACTCCAGCCAGCGGGCGTGGAAGCGCTGCGGGCTGAGGTGGCACCACGCCGCCATGCGGGCCGTGGGCCAGGGGGTGTGCAGTGCGCGGCGGATGTGTGTCTCCAGGGCCTGCACGTCCACGCCACGGCGCGGCAGCAGCGTGGGGGCGTCCAGCAGCAGCTGTAGGCGCTCGGTGGCGGCCAGGGCCTGGGGCGGGCAGCTGGCCGCGCGCGCACCTGAAAGCGCCGCAGCTTGTCCAGCGCCGTGCAGGGCGGGGCCACCACGTCCATCACCAGCATCTGCGCCCCGGGCGGCGCCAGGTAGGCGTGGCGCGTGCCGGCCGGGATCCACAGGCCGGTGACCGTGTCGACATAGGCGCTGTGGCCGTCCACCTCCAGCTCCATGCGGCCCGACAGTGCGTACAGCAGCTGGGCATGCGTGGCGTGCGCGTGCGCAGGATGCTCCCCGCCGTAGTGGCGCAGGCTGCAATCCAGGGTAACAGGCAGTGAGGGCGGCGGCATGGTGGCGGGCGAAGGGGGTGGCGCTGGTGATAATGGCACAACGCTTGTTGCCCACACCATGCCCGACGCTTCTCGCCCTGCTGCCCCCGCTTCCGCTTCGCCCCGCCGCTCCTGGGCGGACACCCTCAAGGTCTATGCCGAACCCGCCAGCCTGCGCATGCTGGCCTTGGGCTTTTCGGCCGGTTTGCCCTTGCTGCTGGTGCTGGGCACGCTCTCATTTTGGTTGCGCAAGGCCGGGATCGACCGTTCCACCATCGGCTACATGAGCTGGGTCGGCCTGGCCTATGCCTTCAAGTGGGTCTGGTCGCCGCTGGTGGACCGCCTGCCGCTGCCGGTGCTGCACGGCTGGCTGGGGCGCCGGCGCAGCTGGCTGCTGCTGGCGCAGGGCCTGATCATCGGCGGCTTGCTGGGCATGGCCTTCACCGATCCGCAGCAGGACCTGAACCGCATGGTCTGGTGCGCCCTGGCCGTGGCCTTCGGTTCGGCCACGCAGGACATTGCGCTGGATGCCTTCCGCATCGAATCAGCCAACGCCGAGCGCCAGGCCGCGCTGGCGGCCACCTACCAGACGGGCTACCGGCTGGCCATGATCTGGGCCGGCGCTGGGGCGCTGTGGCTGGTGGCGGCGGCCCTGCAGGGCACCACCACCTATGTGCATGGCGCCTGGCAGCTGGCCTATGGCGTGATGGCCGCCAGCATGCTGGTCGGCGTGTGCACCGTGCTGCTGTCGCCGGAGCCAGCGGGCCGCGCGCAGACCCCGGCGCGCAACCTGGGCGAGTGGCTGCGCGAGGCGCTGGTGGCCCCGTTTGTTGACTTCGTGCGCCGCTACGGCTGGCAGGCCATCCTGATCCTGGCGCTGATCGGCATCTACCGCATCAGCGACGTGGTGATGGGCATCATGGCCAACCCCTTCTACGTCGACATGGGTTACAGCGAGGGCGAGGTGGCCACGGTCAGCAAGGTCTTCGGCGTCATCATGACCCTGGTGGGGGCCTTCATCGGCGGGGTGATCTCCATGCGCATCGGCGTGATGCGCGTGCTGATGCTGGGGGCCGTGCTGTCGGCCGCCAGCAACCTGCTGTTCGCCTGGCTGAGCACGCGCGGCCACGACCTGACCGGCCTGACCCTGGTGGTCAGCGCCGACAACCTCGCCGGCGGCATCGCCTCGGCGGCGTTCATCGCTTACCTGTCCAGCCTGACGAACGTGCAGTACTCGGCCACGCAGTACGCGCTGTTCAGCTCCATGATGATGCTGGCGCCCAAGTGGCTGGCCGGCTTTTCGGGCGCGTTTGTCGACGTCCATGGCTATGTGACGTTCTTCGTCGGCACGGCCTGCCTGGGCCTGCCGGTGCTGCTGCTGGTGGCCTTGGCGTCGCGCATCAAAACGACCTCCAGCGCTTGATGCGCCTGCGCAGACTGCTATGGCTTTGAGCTAGCGGTTCGGCCCACACAGGCCGGCCGCTGCGCTGCGCCGTCCGGGCGGCCTGCGCTTTACCCGGGCTTTACGTGACAGACAAACAGGCCCCCTACACTGGCGGGCATGAGCACACACAACCTGTTGATGATCGAGGACGATGTGCGCCTGGCCGACATGGTCAGCGCCTATCTGGGCCAGAACAGCCTGTCGGTGCAACACTGTGCCGATGCCACCAGCGGCCTGGCCCAGCTGCAGGGTGCGGGGGCGCTGCCGGACCTCGTCATCCTGGACCTGATGCTGCCCGACATGGACGGGCTGGAAGTCTGCCGCCGCCTGCGCGCCATGCAGGGGCCTGCCGCCAAGGTGCCGGTGCTGATGCTGACGGCCAAGGGCGACCCCATGGACCGCGTGATCGGCCTGGAGATCGGCGCCGACGACTACCTGCCCAAGCCCTTCGAGCCGCGCGAGCTGCTGGCGCGCATCCGCGCCATCCTGCGCCGCCGTGGCGACGATGCGCCCGCCGCCAGCGCGGTGCGCAGCACGCCGGCCCTGCGTTTCGGCAGCCTGGAGATCGACCGGGATGCCCGCACCGTGACCGTGGCCGGACAGCCGGCGGAGTTGACCAGCTACCAGTTCGACCTGCTGGTGGCGCTGGCCGAGCGCGCCGGCCGCGTGCTGACGCGCGACCAGATCATGGAGGCCGTGCGCGGCCGCGAGCTGGAGGCCTTCGACCGCTCCATCGACGTGCACATGGGCCGCATCCGCGCGGCCATCGAGGCCGACCCCAAGGCCCCCAAGCGCATCCTGACGGTGCGCGGCGTGGGCTATGTCTTCGCCAAGCAGCAGGACTGAGGCGCGCATGTTCAAGGTCTTTTCCCAACGGCTGTACCTGCGCATCTGGCTGGCGGTGGTGGGCGGCGTGGCCGTGCTGACCCTGGTGGTCGGCTGGGCCTGGCGCGTGGCGGAGGAATACAACGCCAGCAACAACGCCCAGCAGACCAACAACGCGCGCGAACTGGTGATCCGGGACGGGCAGGGGCAGATCCTGCTGCAGGGCCCGTTCGAGCGCATCCGCCGCCCCGGCGCGGACGGCGTGGTGTTCAACATCGAGGGCACGGACGGCCAGACCTACCACCTGGAGATGGCCCCGCGGGCCCAGCCTGGTGGCGGCAATCCGCGCGAACGCGCCGGGGGTGGCCGCCCGCCCCCAGGGCATGGCGGCCAGGACTGGGCCTTCTGGCTGCGGCCACCGTTCGGCTTCCTGTGGCTGCTGGGCCTGATCGGCCTGGTGGTGGTGGTGGGCGTGTTCCCCATCATCCGGCGCCTGCTCAAGCGGCTGGAAAACCTGCAGCGCGGCGTGCAGCGTTTCGGCGAAGGCGACCTGAGCGTGCGCGTGCCCACCGAGGGGCGCGACGAGGTGGCCGACCTGGCGCGCCAGTTCAACGCTGCGGCCGGCCGCATCGAGGCCCTGGTGCAGTCGCACAAATCGCTGCTGGCGAATGCCTCGCACGAGCTGCGCTCTCCGCTGGCGCGCATCCGCATGGGGCTGGAGCTGATGGGCGGCGACTGCGCCTCGGTGGCGGCGGCCAAGGCCGAGATCCAGCGCAACATCGCCGAGCTGGACCAGCTGGTGGACGAGATCCTGCTGGCCAGCCGGCTGGAGTCGCCCGAGGTGGACGTGGGCACCATGGAGGTGCTGGACCTGATCGGGCTGGCCGCCGAGGAATGCGCGCGCGTGGATGCCGACCTGGACGTGGAGGCCACCGAGGGACTGGAGGTGCCGGCGATTGCCAAGCTGGTGCGCCGCGCCCTGCGCAACCTGCTGGAGAATGCCCGCCGCTACAGCCATGGCGAGGTCAGCCTGACGCTGTCGCGCGAGGGGGCGATGGCCGTGATCCGGGTCGAGGACATCGGCCCCGGTGTGCCGCCGGCGCAGCGCGAACGCATCTTTGAAAAGTTTTATCGCCTGCCTGGGGCCAGCGAGCGCTCGGGGGGCGTGGGCCTGGGCTTGTCCCTGGTGCGCAGCATTGCGCAGCGCCATGGTGGCAGCGTGCGTTGCGAGGACCGCCGCGACGGGCGCCCCGGCGCCAGCTTCGTGCTGCGCCTGCCGCTGCAGGCGGCCGGTTGAGACCGCACCGGCGGGACATTCCACCCACAAAAAAGGGCTGCCAGCGGCAGCCCTTTTGGCAGTGTGCGGGATCAGCGGATCAGCATCACCGGCACCGAGCAGTTGGCCAGCACCTGGGTGGAGACCGAGCCCATCACCAGCTTGCCCAGCGAGCCGTGGCCGTGGGTGCCCATGATGATCAGGTCGAACTTCTCGTCTTCGGCGATCTTGGCAATCGTGGTGCCGGCGGGGCCGATTTCGGCACGGGTGTGCACGGTGATGCCGCTTTGCGCCAGGAACTTGGTGACGGGGTCCAGCACTTTGGCCGATTCTTCCGCGTAGTACTCATCCACCATGTCCTTGCTCAGGGCCGCGCGGGCGCGGGGAGGCAGGGACGGCTGGACGGTCAGGGCGGTGTATTCATGGCGGCCTGCGGTGATCAGCTCTTCGTGCGCAGCCAGGTAGGCCAGCATTTTCTTGGTGAAGGGGCTTCCGTCGACAGCGAGCAGGATTTTCATGGCAAATATCTCCAAAAGGACAAGGGACAGCGTAATGACTGGCGCCGATGTTGTCTTGACTTACGTCATGTTTTTGGGGCGTCGCAGCAGGAAAGCCCGGAAATCATAAGCGGATGCAGCGGCCGGGCTGGAAATGCACCTGCTCGCCCTTGCGCGCATAGCCCAGCGGGTTGGCCACGACGCGGCACTGCCAGGGACGGCCATCGGCATGGTGGCCCTGGGCGGTGTAGTCGCTGGGGGCATGCAGGTGGCCGTGCAGCCACAGCTGGGCTTGGGGCAGCAGCGCGTCCAGCGCATTGCAAAAGCCGGCCGTGCCGGGCACCAGGCCGTAGCGCGGGTCGCTGCTGCGCAGGCTGGGGGCGAAGTGGGTCACGACCACGGTGGGGCCGTCGCAGGGTTGCTGCAGCGCGTTGCGCAGCCAGGCTTGGCATTCCAGCGCCTGGGCGCGCATGGGCTCGGCCAGAAAGGGCTGGCCGTGGCGGGTGCCGCCGGTCTTGCTGAGGTAGAAGTTGGCAGCGCGGAAGGACTTCTCGCGCAGCTTCAGCAGGCGGCCGACGTCGCCGGCCTGCACCTGATCGTCCAGCAGGGCGATGGCGTCGTAGTCGGTCCACAGCGTGGTGCCGACAAAGCGCACGCCGTCCAGCACCGCGGTGGCGCGTTCCAGCCAGATGAGGCCCAGCGCATCGCAGACGCGGCGCAGGCGGTCGTGGGCCGCATCCCAGTCCTGGGCGTCGTACTCGTGGTTGCCGGGCACGAACACCACCGGGCAGGGCCAGCCGGCGAACTGTGGCAGGGGCGAAAAGCGCTCCAGCCCGAAATACTCGCCCTGCAGCAGGCTGCCGGCCTGGTAGGAGCCGATGTCGCCGGCCAGCACCAGCACCTGGGCATCGGCGGCCGGGGTGGGCTGAAAGTGGGGGTGAACTTCGAGGTGGAGGTCGGACAGCAGTTGCAGGTTCATGGCGACAGGAAGGTGCTCGGCGCCATTGTCCGGCATCGCCGCGGCGCAGGGCGTTCAGGGGCTGAAGGCTTTGAGGGCGGCGCGGTTCAGCGCCTGCAGCAGCCAGTCGTAGGCGGGGCGGTGCGGGCCGCGCTTGTGCCACAGCGCGTCGACGTGCACGGCGGGCACTTCCAGCGGCAGCGGGTGCACCTGCAACTGCGCCGCCAGCCCGGTGATGGGTACGAAGTGGCGCGGCAGCACGGTCACCAGGTCGGACTGGGCCACCACCCGGGCGGCCGTGGTGTACTGGTTCACGGTCATCACGATCTGCCGCTCGCGGCCCAGGGCGGCCAGGGCCTCGTCGATGAAGCCGTAGGCGCGGCCGGAAAAGCTGACCAGCAGGTGGCGGGCGGCGCAGTAGTGCTCCAGCGTCAACGGCATCCAGGCCAGGGGGTGGTCCTTGCGCATCACGGCCACGTATTCGCCGTCGTACAGGCGCCGGTGCTCGTGCGCCACCAGGGTGCCGGCCTGGGCGCGGGCGGTCAGGTCGGCCAGCACGGCGGGGAAGTAGCCCACGGCCATGTCGGCGGTCTCGGCATCCAGCAGGCCGCGCGGGTCGCGGGTGGTCAGCGGCACGATGCGGATGGCCAGCTGCGGGGCCTCGCGCTCCAGGATGCCGACCAGGTTGGGGATCAGGGTGGAGGCCGTGGCATCGGCCATGGCCAGCACCAGGGTGGTGGTGGCGCTGGCCGGGTCGAAGCGCTGCGGCGCCAGGCTGTGCTGCAGGTTGTCCAGGGCCTCACGCACCACGGGCCACAGCGCCTGGGCGCGCGGCGTGGGCTGCACGCCGTGGCCGCGGCGCACCAGCAGCTCATCGCCCAGGGCGTCGCGCAGGCGGCGCATGGCGTTGCTGACGGCAGGTTGTGTGAGTGCTAACTTGTCGGCCGCACGCGTCAGGCTGCCCTCGGCCATGACGGCATCGAACACGCGCAGCAAGTTCAGGTCCAGCAGGCGAAAGTCGTGGGGCGTCATGGCGGAAGATTTAATCATCACTGTAGTGAATGATGATGATTCAAAATATAAATTTGAAGGGTTTTAGGGGTAACCCTAGTATTGCGGCTGTGCACTGTCCGATGGACCACAAGCCCACACCCAGGCGCACGTTTTAGGCCCTACCATGACCACCTCGACCATCGCCCATCCCACTCCCCGCCAGGCTCCCCAAGCCCTGTTCCCTTGGCTGATCTCCATCGCTGCACAGCAGTGGAAGGCCTGGAAGGCCGCGCGCCGTGCCGTGCGCGCCGATGAGCTGACGTGGAACATGGCCCTGCAGGATGCCCGCGTGATGGCCGACCTGTCGCGCGCCATGTCGGCGACCGCCGGCCAGCGCTAAGGCGCCCCGGCCCTTGCGGGTCCGACCCTCCAAAAACCGCCGCTGCGCCGTCAGCGGCTTTTTTGTGGCCATATAAAAAAGGAGCATGCAGCACATGCTCCTTTTGCTTTTGGTAGCGCTGGGTGTCTGAACGTCTTCAAACACCAGCGCTGGCAGCTCACTTTTTAAGCGGACAGGCGGGCTTCCAGTGCCGCCTTGGTGTCCAGCAGGGCCTGGGGCAGGCCCTGGGCCAGCTGTTCGAAGTGGGCGGTGTGCAGCTTCAGCTCTTCGTTCCAGGCGGCCTTGTCGATGCCGGTGACGGTGGCGAACTGCTCAGCGCTGAAGTTCAGGCCGGTCCAGTTGATCTCGCCGTACTGGGGCGCCACGCCGAAGGCGGTGTCCTGGCCCTGGGCCTGGCCTTCGATGCGGTCGATCATCCACTTCAGCACGCGCATGTTTTCACCGTAGCCGGGCCAGACGAACTTGCCGTCGGCGTCCTTGCGGAACCAGTTGGTGGTGAAGATCTTGGGCAGGGCGGCGCCTTGCGCTTCGATCTGGGCGCCCAGCTTCAGCCAGTGGGCGAAGTAGTCGCTCATGTTGTAGCCGGCGAACGGCAGCATGGCGAAGGGGTCGCGGCGTACCACGCCCTGGGCGCCAAAGGCGGCGGCGGTGGTTTCCGAACCCATGGTGGCAGCCATGTAGACGCCTTCGGTCCAGTTGCGGGCTTCGGTCACCAGGGGCACGGTGGTGGAGCGGCGGCCACCGAAGATGATGGCGTCGATCTTCACGCCCTTGGGGTCATCCCAGGCTTCGTCCAGCGCGGGGTTGTTGGTCGCGGCCACGGTGAAGCGGGCGTTGGGGTGGGCGGCCTTGGCGCCGGTTTCCTTGGCGATGGCGGGGGTCCAGTCCTGGCCCTTCCAGTCGATCAGGTGGTCGGGCAGCTTGCCCTGGTCCTTTTCCAGGCCTTCCCACCACACGTCGCCGTCGTCGGTCAGCGCCACGTTGGTGAAGATGACGTTCTTGTCCAGGCTGCGCATGCAGTTGGGGTTGGTCAGCAGGTTGGTGCCGGGGGCCACGCCGAAGTAGCCCGCCTCGGGGTTGATGGCGCGCAGGCTGCCGTCGGCCTGGGGCTTGATCCAGGCGATGTCGTCACCAATCGTGGTGACCTTCCAGCCGGCGAAGCCGGCGGGGGGCACCAGCATGGAGAAGTTGGTCTTGCCGCAGGCCGAGGGGAAGGCCGCGGCCACGTGGTACTTCTGGCCTTCGGGGTTGGTCACGCCCAGGATCAGCATGTGCTCGGCCAGCCAGCCCTGGTCGCGGCCCATGGTGGAGGCGATGCGCAGCGCAAAGCACTTCTTGCCCAGCAGGGCGTTGCCGCCGTAGCCCGAGCCGTAGGACCAGATTTCGCGCGTTTCGGGGTAGTGCACGATGTACTTGGTCGTGGGGTTGCAGGGCCAGCTGGTGCTGTCCTTCTCGCCGTCCTTCAGCGGGGCGCCCACGGTGTGCACGCAGGGCACGAACTCGCCATCGGTGCCGATCACGTCGTACACGGCCTGGCCCATGCGGGTCATGATCTTCATGTTCACGGCCACATAGGCGCTGTCGGACAGCTCGATGCCGATGTGGGCGATGGGCGAGCCCAGGGGGCCCATGGAGAAGGGCACCACGTACATGGTGCGGCCGGCCATGCAACCGTCAAACAGCGGGTTCAGCGTGGCACGCATCTCGGCCGGGGCCATCCAGTTGTTGGTCGGGCCGGCGTCTTCCTTCTTTTCAGAACAGATGTAGGTGCGGTCTTCCACGCGCGCCACGTCCGATGGGTCGGACCAAGCCAGGTAGCTGCCGGGGCGCTTGGCGGGGTTGAGCTTCTTGAAGGTGCCCGCCTGAACCAGTTGCTCGCACAGGGCGTCGTACTCGGCCTGCGAGCCATCGCACCAGTGCACCTTGGCGGGCTTGCACAGGGCCACCATTTCGCTGACCCAGGCGATCAGCTTGGGGTTCTTCACATAGGCCGGGGCCTGCACTTGCAGGGCTTGGGGGGCGGGGGCGTTCATCAGAAGTCTCCAGGATGTTTAAAAGCGGTTATGCCAGGCCCCGTGGCGGAGGCTGGCACAACCGTTTTCTGACGGTCCGGTTGCTGCTTTTTGCAGCAGCAGGCGGCCATTCTAGGGAGCCGTCATAAAAATGCCATCCATGAATGCGGTAAATCTATGCATTTGGTGCATCACCATATGTGCGCAAGGAATGATGCAAGCGCCGCCTTGCCGGTTGGCGATGGCGGGTGCTGCCGGCGCTGGATGGCTGGCCGCCGCACAATGCGGGCTGTGAAAGGTTGAGTCATGTCCCCCCAAGAATTTCTGCAGGCCTTGCGCCAAACCCTGGGTGCCGAAGCGGTCTTGTCCGGCGATGCCGTGCCCGCGCGCTACCACACCGACTGGAGCGGCACGCCCCCCGTCGCTCCGCTGGCCCTGGTCCGCCCCCGCAGCACCGAAGACGTCAGCGCCACCCTGCGCCTGTGCCACCAGCACCGCGTGCCCGTGGTGCCCCAGGGCGGCCTGACCGGCCTGGCCGGCGCCGCCGTGCCCAGCCGCC
>NZ_JAZHFR010000105.1:0-9468 GCF_036541385.1 Comamonas sp. GCA5
GGCCACCGCCGCCCCTGCAGGCTCCGGCATGATGGGCACCATCGCCGCCACCGCCACCGGCGCCGTGGTCGGCACCCTGGCGGGCAACGCGATTGCCGGCGCCTTCAGCGGTGACGACAAGGCCGCTGCCGAAGCGGACGCCAAGGCCAAGGCCCAGGCCGAAGCCAAGGCCGCCGAAGCCGAAGCCGCCGCGCTGCAAAAGAAGCTGGACGAAGCCAAGGCCAAGGCCGAAGCGGCCCGCGCTGCCGCCCTGTAATCGCCACACGGCAGCTGCCGTGCACGCGCACTCAAAACGCCCCGCCGGCTTGGGCCGCGGGGCGTTTTAATTGGGCGTATCGCAAGGCTTCAGCGCGGGGGCCGCAGGGGATCGAGCAGGCGCGTGAGTCCGTTGTGGTCCAGCTCGTGCATCAGGGCCAGCAAGCGCCCCAGCCCGCCGGGCGGAAAGCCCTCGCGCGCAAACCACGCCAGGTAATTGCCGGGCAGATCGCACAGCAGACGGTCCTTGTACTTGCCAAAGGGCATGCGGGTGGACACCAGCTTTTCGAGGTCGTCAGCGTGCACAGCGCCTCTGAATGGCAAAATTTTGCATAAAAACCACTTTCTATATAACCAAATTAGGAAAAATTACTTAGCAGGCTGCAACGCCAAGATTACACTTGCCCCACTCCCTGAGACTGCAACCGGTGCACGCAGGGCTGAGACAACACCGCACTCCACTGTCATTTGAACGGAATCCTCCATATGTTGAAGAAGACCCTGACTGCCGTGGCGATTGCCACCCTGGCCCTCTCCGCCCAGGCTGCCGATGTGCTCAAGGTGGCGGCCACCGCCGTGCCCCACGCGGAAATCCTGAACTTCATCAAGCCCCAGCTCAAAGCCGACGGCATCGAGCTGCAGGTCAAGGAATTCAGCGACTACGTGCAGCCCAACGCCGCCGTGGAAGACAAGCAGCTGGACGCCAACTTCTTCCAGCACCAGCCCTACCTGGACAGCTACAACAAGGACCGCAAGACCAGCCTGGTGCAAGTGCCCAACGGCAAAGTGCACGTCGAACCCTTCGGCGCCTACTCCAAGAAGATCAAGAACCTGAAGGACCTGAAGGACGGCGCTACCGTGGCCATCCCCAACGATCCCTCCAACGGTGGCCGCGCCCTGCTGCTGCTGGCCAAGCAAGGCCTGATCGAACTCAAGGACCCCAAGAACCTGACCAGCACCGCGCTGGACGTGGTGAAGAACCCCAAGAAACTGAAGTTCCGCGAACTGGAAGCCCCTTTGCTGCCCCGTGCGCTGGCTGACGTGGACCTGGCCCTGATCAACACCAACTACGCAATCGAAGCCAAGCTCAACCCCACCAAGGATGCGCTGTTCATCGAGAACGCCGACTCGCCTTACACCAACATCGTCGCCGCCCGCAAAGATCGCGCCGATGGCGCCGACATCGCCAAGCTGATGAAGGCCCTGCACTCGCCCGACACCAAGAAGTTCATCGAAGAGAAGTACAAGGGCGCCGTGGTTCCCGCCTTCTGATCGGCGTCACACCCCACCTCCAAGCGCTGCCCTGGCAGCGCTTTTTTCATGGGCGGGCCAATCCCAGATGACGCACCGCCACACCGGGGTCCAGTCATCGGACTGGCCGATGGCCCGAGTGGCCACAGTTGGTGCCTACCGTGGTCTTGCGCTTGCGCGACACAAGCCCGAGCAAATCGTTACCACCAGTATCCATGGCCCGGCAACTGCGGCATGATGCCGAACTTTATTTCCCAGGCCTTTTCACCGGACCCCTCCATGAGCGACACCGCCCCCATCTCCCTGGACAAAGCCATCACCACCTGATTGAGCGAAGTGACGCTGTCACGCACCCTGGAGCTGTTTGCCGCCCACCTGGCATCGGGCAGTGACCGCCTGCTGAACTTCCGCGGTGACCTGGCGGAGCGCTACAACTACGACAAGATCAAGCCCACCATGACCCCGGCCCGTGCGCAGGGGAACGTGGTCTTCATCGAGGCCACCAGCCACAAGACCGGGGAAACCGGCTACTACCAGATCCTGGCCAACCAGTGGAAGTTGCTGGAAGTGCTGGCCCGCCTGGGCTGAGCCCCCTCCATCACAACCTCACAAAAAAAGCCCGTGGCGCTTGCACCACGGGCTTTTGCTTTGGATGGCAGGGCGCGACGTGCGCTCAGGCCACCAGCCCCTGCCACACCCACCAGGCTAGCACCAGCATCATCACCCCAGTGATGCCATCCAGCACCCGCCACGCCACGGGCTTGGCAAACAGCGGGCGCAACCGCTGCGCCGCCGCGCTGAGCAGGCAAAACCACACCAGGCTGGCACAGGCGGCCCCGACCACGAAGAACCATTTCAGCTCCCCCGCCTGGCGCGCCCCGATGGAGCCGATCAGCACCACCGTGTCCAGGTAGACATGGGGATTGAGCAAGGTGATGACCGCCAGCGCGCCCAGCACCGCCAACACGCTGCGCGGCGCCACGGCATCGCCTTCGGCCAGCACCAGGGCATTCTGGGCAAACGCCATGCGGTGCAAGGCGAACAGCCCATAGCCCAGCAGGAACAGCACGCCGCCCCAGCCGCACCAGTAGGCCACGTCGGGTCGGCTGGACAGCAGTTGCGCCATGCCGGCCACGCCGGCGCCAATCAACAGCGCGTCCGAGCCCACGCACCAGGCCACGCAGGCCCGCGTGTGCTCCCCACGCACGGCCTGGCGCAGCACATAGACGTTCTGCGCCCCGATGGAGACGATCAGCGACAGGCACACGGTAAAACCTGCCAGCCAGGAAGAGGTGATTTCAGCATTCCACATGCGGCCAATTCTCCCGCCGCATTGCCGGACTTATACAGATAAGATAAATTAAATTACTTCATTCAAATTAAGTTTTTCTACATGCTCGACTACGCTGGACTGGAAGCATTGGCCGCTGTGCTGCGCGAAGGCAGTTTTGACCGTGCGGCCCGCAAGCTGCACGTCACGCCCTCGGCCATCTCGCAACGCATCAAGTTGCTGGAAGAGCGCCTGGGCCAGGTGCTGGTGATGCGCGGCGCGCCCTGCACCGGCACCGAGGCCGGGCGTCGCCTGTGTCTGCACGTGGAGCAGGTGGCGTTGCTCGAAAACGAGCTGCGCCGCAACAACCCCGAGCTGGTGCCCGAAGGCCAGGTGGCCCGCCCCACGCTGAAGCTGGCGGTGAATGCGGATTCGCTCAACAGCTGGTTCGTGGATGCCATGGCCGCCTTCACCCAGGAAGGCAACGAGCTGCTGGACATCAGCATCGACGACCAGGACCACACGGCCAAGCGCATCAAGGAAGGCGAGGTGATGGCGGCGGTCACGGCCTCGTCCAGCCACATCACGGGCTGCAACATCTGGCCCCTGGCGAACATGCAGTACGTGGCCGCTGCCAGCCCGGCCTTCATCGCCCGCTATTTCGGCGCCCAGGGCATCAATGCCCAGACCCTGTCGCAGGCACCGGTGCTGACCTACGACCGCAAGGACGCGATGCAGGACAAGTGGCTGCACCAGCAAGGCGTCTCGGCCCGCCATGCGCCGCCGCGCCACTGGGTGCCATCGGCACACGCCTTCGTGCGCGCCTGCGAAGCCGGCGTGGCCTGGGGCATGCACCCCACGGTGCTGATCCGCGAGCACCTGGCCAACGGCAGTCTGGTGGAGCTGCTGCCGGGCAGCGGCATTCCGGTGCCCCTGTACTGGGCGCATGCGCGCAATGCGCAGACCGGACTGGAGCGCCTGACGCAGTGCGTGATCAATGCCGCCCAGGCTTGGTTAGAGCCCATCGACCCCAAGCCCTGAGCGGCCACAGGGCGGTCAGTGCCGCATCTGCCGCCCGGTCTCCAGCACGTTGAAGTTCAGCAGATCGGTGGCCAGCACCGTCTCCCACATGAAGCAGGCCAGCGCGGCGATGAACGAGAACACCCCACCCAGGAACAGGAACACCGCCACCATCTGCCCCTGCTCCACCCAGGCCTGGCCGATGAACAGGAAGACAATCGTCAGCCCGATCAGGAAGCCGCACAGCGTCAGCAAGCCGATCGACCAGTTGGCAATGCGGCCCCGCGTGCGCAGGTAGTTCAGCTCGCGCAGGCCGCGGTCGATGAACTCCTCATCGTTGCTGGCGCGCACGCGCTCCTCCATCACCCGGGCCCGGTCGATGATGCGTGCCAGCCGCCCGGCCACGGCGCCGATCATGCCGGCCACGGCCGTTAAAAAGAACACTGGCGCCACGGCCAGTTGCACGCTGTGTGTGACGTTGGAAGCGTCGATCATGTGTTGTTTCTCACCCATTCAAACTAGTTGGCGCTGCAGACGAACGGCCATGCCCGCATGGTATGCAAAAAACCGGCCCGACCGGCCATCCAGACCCTTGCTTTAACGCAAATCGCCCAGTCCGGCCGTTTGATGTGCCGCAAACGCCCCCCGCCACCCGCACGCGATAGTGACGACACACCTATTAACACATGACTGATTGCGGAGGATGTTTGCCATGAAGATGTTCAACGACCTGATCTCGACCGACTACGGCCTGATGAGCCTGATCGTCATCCTGATCACCATTGCCATGTGGATTTACTTCACCGTGCTCTTCCTGGGCAAGATCAACAAGAGCGCTTCCGCCGCCGCTTCGGCCGACAGCCAGGCCGCCACGCCCTCCGCCAAAAATTCTCTCTAACTTCTTGTTTTTTAAGCACTTTCTTAGATCAACAAAAAGTCAGCCCCACATCCAACCCCACAGGCGTGAACAGTTACAACTATCTTTTGATAGCCAAGCTATGACAAACAAAAGCCTGCATACGCGGGCTTTGTTTTTTGTCACATCAACACCTTGCCGTTGCCTCTATTGCTTTACTAGCCGTTGACAGCTAGGCTTAGAAACTTGTTTCAAATCGCTTCTAAGCTATGCGCTCATTAATTTTCATTGCCGCTGCAGCAGCAACTATTGTGGGGTGTGTTTCCATGGAGCGATCACCTGCTCTTGGCGATGCAGGGAATCTAATCTTTGAAAAAGATGCGTATGGAAATGAGTTCATTGTCGAAGCAAAGTACTCATACAAGCTTGCCAATCCAACTGAGAAGGACGCATTGCCTCTTTGCGTCTCACAAATTGTTGAGAACAGATCCGTGGGAGTGAAAGGCAACACTACAAGCATTGGGCCTTACACGGGGAGGCTCTACACCCAGCAAATTAGTTCAACACTTGGCGGCGGACAAGTCATCAGATACGTGTCAGATGATCGTAAAAAGGTAATTGCAGAAGGCGCTGCAACGTATGAAACGGGGTCTGCATTCGTATCTCGGAATGTTCGATATGTGCTTACTGCTAAAACCGAAGAACAAGCTCTAAACCTATCCTTCGGCAAGCTTGAGCATGTACAACTCGATAGCGGTGTAGCTTCGAATAATGGCTACGGGAAGATCGGTAGCTGGGCTGGGGCCACTCCTGACAAGGCTTTGGAGAAAATAAAAAGCGTTGCAGAAGCACTCCACCAATGTTTGACCCACACGTAATGCAACGCACTGCCTGCCAAAAACACGTGGTTATCTCCGGGGCTGCTCTGTCTGCAAAGGTGCGACCTGGCCTGCGCTGAAACCCATCCCCGTACCCATTTCACTGGTTGATGAAGATGTCTCCATCAATTTTCCAGCGCCGTCGAATCGAAGCATTGCGACGTTAGAGGATGTATCTGCGCCGCCAATAAATCCCCCAACAAAAGGAATGAATGTTTCAGGTCGTACTTTCGACTCTGCAAAGACATACATGAGACTGGTAGTGCCATCGCTCATTCTTGTTTTGTTTGTTGGCTTACCCAGTACAGCAACAACCTGCTCAAGCGTTGTTTCTCCAGGCTTGAAGTGCTTCATTTGCTCATCTGTCACTTTCACACCAGAAGCGGCACATCCAGCAACCAATAAAGCTATTAGCAGAGTTGAAATTCGCACGTCATCTCCTTTTTCGGCGATAAAAGCCAAACTTACCAAAAGTGCTTGCCTTCTTAAAGGCAAGAACTACTCACCTCCACGAGTAGAGCATGTTGAGAGCATCCATGACACTGCCTTCATCCCTAATCGCCTGCCAGCGCAGCCGCTGATAGGTCTTCCAATGCATACCTTTGGGCTTTGGCCCTGCCCCATTCGCTATCCCTGCAGGCCAACCTAGCGCCGCCCTGTTCTTTTCAGCTTTGCGGATTGCACGATCAAACGGTGTTTCGCGCTGACTGGGATAAGCAAGCTTATGACAGTGGCGACATGCAAAGATAGCGCCGCCGTACAACACTGCCACACGCCTGCCACAACCCTTTGCAGGGCAGCGCCACCAAGGACGCTCTGCGCCATAGTTGCACCCCGTCCAATCAAGGCCAACTGCATAGCCAACATCGCGCCAATCGCCGCTATTACTGCGCTGCTTATAGAAGAGGTGAACGCCCCCCTTACTATGCACCTCAATACGTATTGATGCTAGCACAGTACCTTCGTCACGGCGCACCCATAGCCAGTTGAATGAATGTCCTTCGCGAAGTCGTCCAGCACGCACAATCTGCCGTACATCCAAGCTGCGCATGTCATCCGTTGTGCCCTTGACTGCCATGCGCCCACTGCCATAACCACCCATAGCTGTACCTCTTTGCAAAATTTTCCGAAGTCATTAGGCAATTTCAAGAATCTCTACAGACTGCAAAAAAATCTTCCTACTGCTGTAGAGCAGATGCACTACGCCATGGGTAGCTGCCACCTATAACGACTTGCTTTCAAGCCCTTGCCCTTTTCGACCTCGATCAACAGCTTGTCAATCACAAAAGACTTCAGAATCTTGGCTGCAACCGTGTGATCTATACCGAGTAATTGGCCTGCAATGCGACACGGCAAGAAAAATGGTTCTGCCCCATGATGAACTGCCAACCGAAAACAAATCTTCAATAGATGCTGCTCCCTTTGTGCATATCCCAAGTGCCTCACATCACAAGGAACAGGATCACTCTCTACACCCTGCAAAAGATCCGCTAGCACAGCACCAGCTGGATGCACTACTTTTTCGTGCCCCCGTACAAAGTCTGTCCAACTAACTGCAAAGTCTTCAGTGCCTATCACTGCTATGGCTTGCTTGTGCCACTGCATCACGACTTTACGCAAGTCATCCAAAGAGGCATCCGGCATTTTTCCCTTGCAGTGCCGCGCTAATTGAAACAGACACAAATTGCGCTGTCCTTTACCTGTCGGAATTGTGTAGGCCGGAATATCTACAGAGGAATACTGAAGATGACATCCGTCTTCCTCCGTTATCCTCTGTACTCTTCTGCTCTCTTCTGTAGATTGCAAAGCCTTAGACACTGCGACAAACCCATCCAATGCTGCAATTGGCCCATTAACTAAGGTATGACCTGTGACAGTGAGATAACGTTGTGTGGCGTATAGCTCCACCTTGATCCCGTTAATTTGGCCTTTGCACCGCACTGGTGGCGCTGCTTTGCCAAACCCTCTCAATCCATTACCAGATGGTGACAACTCGATGTACTGGCAGCCGATGTCACCTAGCAATGCCCACGCTTTGGGATCTGGCTGTCCTCCATGCACACAGCCATCTAAATCCACGCCAACGATGCCATCGCCATTGAGAACAAAGCCAACGCCTAACCTACCGCCCTCTTCATAAGCTGTTTGAGCACGCTCGAAACTACCCCATGTCTGCGGATCAGTCGCACTTGCGAGTGAGTTGGGCAAAGAAACGTCATAAGGTAGTTTCTTGCCCGCCCATGTCACCCACCTATCTATGCGCACAAGCTCTTGCGGGATGCATTCAAATCTTGGTTCTAGCGCAATCATGGCCGCCCCCGCATAGACAGCCAAAGCAAGGCAAGGGTTGCAATCAATTGAACTTCATTCATTGCGCCCCCCATCAACTTGCCGCTGACGCGCACGCAATTGCCACGCTTGTGGATCAGCGACCCATTCGCGCACATCTTCAATACGCCATGCTGTTGAGTTAGGGCCAATCTTGACCGGAGCGGGGAATAGCCCCTGTTTGCACCAACGCCAAATCGTAGGTTTGGATCGACTGGTGACTCCACAAACCTTGGGCAACGTGATGTAGCCAGCTTGGCACAGTGAATCTAAAGTTGTTAAGTGCATGTGCACCCCCATAGCTAGTGCGATTCGCTCCAGCTTTAGGACGGGCCGATATGTCCTAGAACTGGATGAACCGCGTTGTCTCGGCTTGGGGGGTACTGTATTGAGCGGTTTTAGAGTAGCGCCGCTTCTCTAAAAAATGAATTAAATCTTTGCTTTGCTGAAGTAGCCGCTGCTGAAGCTACCCAACGTCAACTTTTCCTCACCATTTCCATCGTCAGCAACGACAAATTCTTTTCCATCAATTTCCTCTATCCAAATTAAATAATCATCAATATTTATTGCTGAATTTTTATTCGATGGTATTTCTCTACAAATTTCCTTAAATGAAAAGTCCTCGTATTTGTTTTTTAGATGTATAGCGAAATCAACTGCCCATTTTTTTCTTCTATCAGCTTTTGCATTTCTTGATTTTTTTCGCTATCAATATAGTAAACCTTCCAAAGAGTTGATAATTTGCCAAACTCTACTGCATGATAGACCGATGAATATGCGTTTTTACTATTAACAGAGCTTCTCAGCATTGCTATGCAATCAATGATACGAGCGCACAAATCCTCTTTTGAGTCCCTTTCAAACCTGTCCCCTACGTATTTAATAAGATGCTTGATTGAAGTTATTGAATCCACGTCCAAATCATCGCTCAATTCAACCCATGTTTCAGAAAATTAATTTTACAAATGCGCTGAGTAGCAGGAATACCTTTTTTTCTTAAAAATTTTTTTGCCATTAGCTCATGCTTATCTATCGACTCACGCCAATCATTTATTAACACTCGCCCTTCTTTCGCCCCTCCTAGCTGCGAAATAAAAAAATCTTCTATTTCTTCAATATTATTTAAGGTTTGAGTGTTTATCTGTGAGAACTGCTTTCCAGAAGTTTTGACATTCATTCATCCACCCCCGACGTCATTAAAAATTCCGCCCATTGATTCATCATTTTTTTCGAGCCTCTAAACGATCTGTTCGCTCATAGGCAGCCTGCACCTTGTTCGCAATCACATGCGCCAAAGCACGCTCGGCCAAATCGCTTTCGTAGCGATTGTCAGCAGCCCAATTGCGGAAACTAGAGCGAAAACCATGGGCAGTTGCTACACGGCCTGCAATATCGCTAGCAGGTTTTACACGGTGCAAAAAACTCGTGAGAGCCATGTCACTGAGCTGACCACCTCGCAATGCAGGAAAAATCAATCCATCGGGCCTTGGTGTCGGGTCCCGGATGATTACGCACGTTCTTGACGAATAAATCAGGAGCTTTCATCTTCCATTTTTTGAGTGCTTGGACTGGGGCTTCATGCCCCAGTGCCTTTTGTGGCAAGTGGTGGT
>NZ_JAZHFR010000106.1:0-9381 GCF_036541385.1 Comamonas sp. GCA5
GTCGGACAAAGGCCGTTGCAGCGCCGGCATCAGCAGCCCCTGCGCACCGCCGCCAGCGTGCTGGCGGCCGCGGTGTGCGGCAGATCCAGTGACTGCGGCGCCTGCAGGCCCTCGGCGGCGTACAAGGCCTGCAACTGGGCCGGCGTGACCTGGCGGGCCGGCAGATCAAACACGATGCGTCCGCCGCGGATGCCCACCAGGCGCTCGAAGCACTGCTGCGCCAGCTCCACCGCGTGCAGGCTGGCCACCAGGGTGGCGTTGCGGGCCTTGGCTTCCTGCACCAGCAGCTGCACGGTGTCCAGGGCCAGCGTGGGGTCCAGGGCCGACACCGGCTCGTCCGCCAGGATCAGCTGCGCCTCCTGGTACAGCACGCGGGCGATGCCGACACGCTGCAGCTGCCCGCCGGACAGCTGGTCGCAGCGCACGAACAATTTGTCGGCCAGGTGCACGCGCTCCAGCGCCTGGCGCGCGCCGGGCAGGTCCTGGGGGTAGAGCAGCGAGGCCAGCGACTTCCACGCCGGCCACTGGCCCAGCTTGCCCGCCAGCACGGCGGTCACCACGCGCTGGCGCGGCGGAATCGGGGCGGACTGGTGCACGGTGCCAATCCGCGCGCGCAAGGCGCGCAGCGCGGCGGCGGACGCCCAGGCCGGCTGCTGCAGCACGGTCAGCTGCCCCGCAGTGGGCTGCAGCGCCGTGCCGATGGTGTTCAGCAGGCTGGTCTTGCCCGCGCCGGAGGGGCCGATCAGGGCGATGCTTTCGCCCTGCTGCGCCTGCAGGTCGATGTCCGCCAGGGCGACATGGCCGTTGGCATGGGTCAAGCCCAGGCCATGCAATGAAAAACTCATACAGATGCTCTGCAAACTGTAGCTTTCAGCGCAACATGGATGCGCGCTGTCCGCCAATTTTGCTAAATATGCGCAGCACGCCACCACGTGCCTGCACCGGGCAGGCCACGCGGCGGCGCTGCGACCACCGGCTTACTTCAGCAGGCCTGCGGCCTTGGCGGCCTCTTCGATGCCCACGTAGTTCTCGGGCTTGGAGGGGATGAACTTGGAGGCGCGCTGCAGGTCCATGATGGCCTTGTGCTCGGGCTTGGCGGGGTCCAGCTTCAGGAAGGCCTCGGTCAGCTTCTTGGTGATGGCGGGGTCCAGGTCGCCGCGCACGGTCCAGTTGTAGTCAAAGTACTCGGGCGTGGTGTGGAACACGCGCACCTTGGCGGGGTCGACCTTCTTGGTCTCGACCAGCTTGTCCCACACCGAGGTGTTCAGCACGCCCGCGTCGGCCTTGCCGGCGGCCACGAAGGCCACGGTGGCATCGTGCGCACCGGAGTAGGCCACGTTCTTGAAATCCTTCTCGGGGTTGATGCCGGCCTTCTGGATGAAGTAGCGGGGCATCAGGCTGCCCGAGGTGGACGAAGGTGCGCCAAAGGCGAAGGTCTTGCCCTTCAGGTCTTCCAGGGTCTTGATCGACGGATCGGCCGTGATGAAGCGCGAGGTGAACACCGCATCCTCGGCACGCTGCACGATGGGGTTGGCCGTGCCCTTGGTGCGGATCTTGGCCTGCACGTAGGTGAAGCCGCCCAGCCAGGCCATGTCCAGCTTGCCAGTGGCCAGCGATTCCACCACGGCGGCATAGTCGCTCACGGGGGTGAACACGACCTTCATGCCGGTTTCCTGCGACAGGTACTCGCCCAGGGGCTTGAACTTGCGCTGCAATTCGGTGGGGGCCTCGTCGGGGATGGCCGAGACGCGCAGCACTTGTTCGGCGGCGGAGGTGGAGAAGGAGGCCAGCGCGGAAGTGGCGGCCACGGCAAGCAGCGCCTGCTTGATCACCAAGCGGCGTGGGGAAGAGAAGGACATGTGGTTTCCGTTTCAAAAGCCACCGCCGGACGGAATTGCTCGGCGGTTTAATCGGTGCTCCAGCACGCTGGGCACCCTCGGTGCAAGGGCGGTACGACAGACCGCTGGGCGGAATTCTCGCACCCATGGACCAGGCTTGAGCGCTGTCAAGCCAGTTGCCGCAGCAGACCGCTGCACCATCACCCAGCCCTGCCCGGCACATCGCCATGAAAATAAAAGCGCTCAGCGCATAAAAATCAAGGTTTTGACAACGAATTGTTTTCCAAACCAAGATGAATTCAGCGCATCAAGCTCTCTTTTTTGAGAATCGGCAGGACACCCTGACAACACCAGGGTTTTAGCCTGACACCCTTCCCCCGGCACGCGCTTCGTGGAACCATGGCTTCAGACCGGGCGCCGCGCGCTGCGGCCCCGGCGGTGGAAGATGAAGTGATTCCAGCTTTCTGCAAGGAGGCCGCAATGACCGAGTTCGACGCCCTGCACCCCCTGCTCCAGGCGGTGGTGTATTACGGCAGCCCCCTGCTGCTGCTCGCGGGTCTGGCAGGCTTTGCCACCTCGGTGGCCCTGTGGTTCCTGCGTGCTTCCTGAACACGGCGGCGCGGCACGCCGGCACGCTTCGCCATCCACGATCCGACCACACTCGCAAAAAAGCGCTGCACCCTGATCCACGCGGCTACACTTCGCACTGGCTTGCATTCCCCACGGAATGACAAGCCTTTTTTCCCTTCTGACGCCTGCTTTTTCGCCGCCCATGTCCACTGTCTTCAACTTCACCTTTGTTCCCTGGTTCCGGTCTGTGGCCCCGTACATCCACAAGTTCCGACACCAAACCTTTGTGGTGGGCATCACGGGCGAGGCGATTGCCGCCGGCAAGCTGCAAGGCATCGTGCAGGACCTGGCGCTGATCCAGGCCATGGGCGTCAAGCTGGTGCTGGTGCACGGTTTCCGCCCCCAGGTGAACGAGCAACTGCGCCTCAAGGGCCAGGAGCCGCAGTACTACAACGGCACCCGCGTGACGGACAGCGTGGCCCTGGACTGCGCCCAGGAAGCCGCCGGCCAGCTGCGCTACGAGATCGAGGCCGCCTTCAGCCAGGGCCTGCCCAACACCCCCATGGCCGGCGCCCGGGTGCGCGTCATGTCGGGCAACTTTCTGACCGCCCGCCCCGTGGGCATCGTCAATGGCGTGGATTTCATGCACTCCGGCCTGGTGCGCAAGGTGGACGTGGAAGGCATCCGCCGTGCGCTGGACTCGGAGGCCATGGTGCTGCTGTCGCCCTTCGGCTTCTCGCCGACGGGCGAGGCCTTCAACCTCAGCATGGAAGAGGTGGCCACCCGCGTGGCCAGCGAAATGAAAGCCGACAAGCTGCTGTTCCTGACCGAAGTGCCCGGCGTGCGCACCGACCCGATGGCGCCCGAGAGCGATGACAACCCCATCGACACCGAGCTGCCCCTGGCCGCCGCGCGCCAGTTGCTGGCCAAGCTGCCCGCGCCGCAGGTGCCCACGGACACGGGCTTTTACCTGCAGCACTGCGTGCGCGCCTGCGAACAGGGCGTGGAGCGCAGCCACATCCTGCCGTTTGCGGTGGATGGCGCGCTGCTGCTGGAAATCTATGTGCACGATGGCATCGGCACCATGGTCATCGACGAGAAGCTGGAAGAGCTGCGCGAGGCCTCCATCGACGACGTGGGCGGCATCATCCAGCTGATCGAGCCCTTCGAGAACGATGGCACCCTGGTCAAGCGCGACCGCACCGAGATCGAGCGCGACATCGCCAGCTACACCGTGATCGAGCACGACGGCGTGATCTTCGGCTGCGCGGCCCTGCACCCCTACCTCGAAGCCAAGACCGCCGAGATGGCCGCCGTGACCGTCTCGCCCAAGGCCCAGGGCACGGGCGACGGCGAAAAGCTGCTCAAACGCATCGAGCAGCGCGCCCGCATCATGGGCTGCGACACCCTGTTCGTGCTGACCACGCGCACCATGCACTGGTTCATCAAGCGGGGCTTCCAACCGGTCAGCCCGGACTGGCTGCCCGAGGCGCGCAAGGCCAAGTACAACTGGGACCGCAAGAGCCAGGTGCTGGTCAAGAAGCTGTAACCGACGTTTACCGATCAACGGCAAAAAAATTTTAAACAGCACTTATCAACAAATAGCAGCAAAATTCTCATGAATACATGATTTTCTGCTATTAATTTCATACTCCCAACCTGACTAGAATACGCGCCGTGCTCGGTGCAGAAACCGCTGCGATAGCCCCGACCAGGGCCCCACTATTGCAGCGCCCGCATGCCGGTGGCTCGGATTTTGGGTTCCAATTAACCTTGGTTGGCCCTGGCGCCAACCGGGCCCACCAAGCCCGAATCCGATCCCCTGGCCGGGCGTGCCAAGTACGCCCGGCCTCTTTTTTTTCGTTCCCTGTGCATGGCTTTTGCTTGTGCAAGGACTGTCTCGACATTCTTCTTACTGCAAAGACGCAATGACTTCTTTGAACACCCAACCAATCAGCCAAGACGTCTTGGCCGAGAAATACCTGGCTGCCGGCGAACACACCGCCGAAGACCTGTTCCGACGTGTCTCCCAGGCTCTGGCAGACCAAGAAAAGCCGGAGCTGCGCGCCGAGTGGGCGGAGAAGTTCTTCAAAAACATGCAAGCCGGTGCCATCGGCGCCGGCCGCATCATGGCGGCCGCCGGCCTGGACACCAAGGCCACACTGATCAACTGCTTCGTGCAGCCCGTGGCCGACGCCACCAACGGCTTTGACGAAAACGGCAACCCCGGCATCTACACCGCGCTGTCGCAGGCCGCGGAAACCATGCGCCGTGGCGGTGGCGTGGGCTATGACTTCTCCAACCTGCGTCCCAAGGGTGCGCGGGTCAAGGGCACGAACTCCTACGCGTCGGGCCCCTGCTCCTTCATCGACGTGTTCGACGCTTCGTGCACCACCGTGGAATCCGCCGGTGCGCGCCGCGGTGCACAGATGGGCGTGATGCGCATCGACCACCCCGATGTGCTGGACTTCATCACCGCCAAGCGCCAAAAGGGCCGCTGGAACAACTTCAACGTCTCGGTCGGTGTGACCAGCGACTTCATGCAGGCCGTGGAAAACGATGCCCCTTGGGAACTGGTGCACGTGGCCACCCCCTCGGACCTGCAGATCGATGCCGGCGCCTACCAGCGCGACGACGGCAAGTGGGTCTACCGCACCGCGCAGGCGCGCGAACTGTGGGAGAGCATCATGAAGTCGGCCTACGACTTCGCCGAGCCGGGCATCCTGTTCATCGACAACATCAACAACGACAACAACCTGTACTACGCAGAGACGATTGCCGCCACCAACCCCTGTGGCGAGCAACCCCTGCCCCCCTACGGTTGCTGCGACCTGGGCCCTATCATCCTGACCAAGTTCGTGCGCGATGCCTTCACGCCCGAAGCCCGTTTTGATGTGGACGCTTTCCGCGCCGCCGTCGCCATCCAGGTGCGCATGCTGGACAACGTGCTGGACGCCACCGTCTGGCCCCTGCCCGAGCAGCACAAGGAATCGCAGCAAAAGCGCCGCATCGGCGTGGGCTTCACCGGTCTGGGCGATGCCCTGATCATGCTGGGCCTGAAGTACAACAGCGACGCCGGTGTGCAGCAGGGCGAAACCATCGCCCGCCACATGCGCGACGCCGCCTACCTGGCCTCGGTCGAACTGGCCAAGGAAAAGGGGGCCTTCCCGCTGTTCGACGCAGACAAGTACCTGGCCAGCGGCTTCACCCAGCGCCTGCCCGAAGCCATCCGCGCCGAGATCCGTGCCCACGGTATCCGCAACAGCCACCTGCTGTCGATCGCGCCCACCGGCACCGTGTCGCTGGCCTTTGCCGACAACGCCTCCAACGGCATCGAGCCGCCCTTCTCGTGGACCTACAACCGCAAGAAGCGCACGGCCGATGGCGGCAACAGCCACTACACCGTGGAAGACCACGCCTACCGCGTGTTCAAAGCCATGCACGGCGCCGATGCGCCCCTGCCCGAAGCCTTCGTCAGCGCGCTGGAAATGACCGCCGCCGAGCACGTGGCGATGATGCGCGTGGTCCAGCCCTACATCGACACCGCCATCTCCAAGACGGTGAACATCCCCGCCGACTATCCGTTCGAGGACTTCAAGAACCTCTACATGGAAAGCTGGAAGGCCGGCCTCAAGGGCTGCGCCACCTACCGCCCCAACGACACGCTGGGTGCCGTGCTGTCCGTGGAGCCGCCCAAGCCCGCCGAAGCGCCCAAGCCCGTGGCCAGCACCCACAGCAGCAACATCGCCGCCGTGGTGGAACGCCGCCCCGAAGGCCCGCTGAACGCCGTGGTCGACAAGATTGAGTACTTCACGCACGACGCGCGCGCCGCCTGTACCTGGTGGTCAGCTTCATGCTGGTGGACGGCGTGGAGCGCCCCATCGAGTTCTTCATGCCCGTGGGCCAGACCGGTGAGAGCCAGCAGTGGATCACCGCCACCATGCGCTCGCTGTCGCTGGCCGCGCGCGGCGGCTTCCTGGACAAGGCCCTGGACGACCTGCGCAAGGTGGCCTGGGACCGTGGCCCCATCCGCTACGGCTGGATGGACAAGGCCGACGGCAGCCGCGTGCCACTGTGGCACGACAGCGAAGTGGCCCTGCTGGCCTACGCCGTGCAGGCCATCATTGCCAACCGTGGCGAGGCCCAGCCCGCCCCCAGCACCAGCGCAGCCCCTGCACCGGCGCCTGTGGCCGATGCCACGCAGACCATGAGCGGCAAGAAGTGCCCCGACTGCGGCGCCCACGCCGTGATCAAGAAGGATGGTTGCTCGTTCTGCACCGCCTGTGGCTATATCGGCGCTTGCGGCTGATCCAGCCTGCGCAAGCAGCTATGAAAAAGGAGGCCTTGGCCTCCTTTTTTTATGGACGGATGACGCTCACTCCAGCGAGCAGCGATCCGCGTGGGCAATCGCCTGCCAGTCACGCCCCTGGAACTGGAGCGCCTGCGGCGAGTGGTGCCGCGGCTGCGCCCCATCGCCCACGCCCCAGCGCACCAGCTGGGCTACCATGGAATTGCCATGCAGGGGCGTCTCGCGCTCTTGCGCGCTGAAGCGGGGCATGCCTGCCGCCTCGGCCGTCGCCGCCAGCGCCGGGTTGCGCCAGACCAGCAGCGGCACCTCCAACGTGCTGCGGCTCAAGCCCGTGCGATAGCCCTCGCTGCACGGTGGCAACACCAGCCCGTGGTCGCTGCTGTAGACCAGCAGGGAGGGACTGCCCGGGCGGGAGGACTGGTCGAGCAGCTGCGTCCACTTGGCGAGCAAGGCGCTGCTGTAGTGCAGGGAGTTGTCATAGGCATCTTCCAGCGCGGCGTAATCTGCAGGGTAGCGGTGCTTGACGTCCGGGTGGCTGCCGAAGGTGTGCAGCACGACCAGCTTGTGCGTGGCGGGGTCCTGCAGCGCACGGCGCAGGGGCTCCGTCAGCGCATCGTCGTCCCCGCCATCGCCCACCTTGGTGTAGACATCGGCCGAGCGCCGCAGGGTCTGCACAAAGAAGTCTTCCTGGCTGTCGAAGAAGCGCGAATTGGTCAGCACAAAGGTCTTGAAGCCCGCCTGGTGCGCCACATCCAGGAACGAGGGGGCCTGCTGCTGCACGCTGTCGTTGGCCGACAGGCCCGTCAGCATGAAGGGCAAGGCGGCCGCCGTGTTCGAGCCCTGGGCCATCACGCGGATGGCCTCGATCCCCGGGATGTCACGCAGGGGCGCGTTGGTGTCGCCGCCGCCATAGCCCAGCAGTGACCAGCGCTGGGCCGAAGCGCTTTCGCCAATCACCACTACCAGCGTCTGCACCGGGGCCGGCTGCGACGGCGGCACCGGCAGCCGCGGGCTGTAGAACAAGGCCGCATTGATTTGCCGGTGCAGCAGGTAGGCCTTGACGATGTGCAGCGGGTACACCCGGTCGAGCTTGTTCAGGTAGCCCCAGCCGTCGTAACCCTTCTTGGCGCCATACAGCGCGAAACCGCCCCACACCATCGCGCTGGCGATGCAGGCAACACGCAGCAGCGGGCTGCGGCGCAGCGACTGCGCGGGCCAGCGCAGCAGCGTCCAGCACAGCCAGCCGGAGCCCAGCAGCCACAGCAAGGCCATCACCACGGTCAGCGTGGGCAGGGTGTGCACGAACTCCCAGGTTTCGCTGGGCGTGGTGCGCAGCGCCGTGGCCAAAAAGAACTGATCGGCCAGATAGCCAAAGAAGCCCACGTGCACCACATTCACCAGCCCCAGCAGCCACACGGCGGGCACCACCACCCAGCGCACCGGTCGCAGCAGCAGCAACGGGGCCCACAGCACCGCCGCCAGGAGCCACAGGCCCAGGGATTTCGCATGCACGCCCTCCAACAGGCAGGGGCTCAACAGCAGCAGCCAGGCGATGAGCGCCGGGGCTATATTTTTTTTGTTGTGTTTCATTCGCTTACACCATCCAAGCGGGCGAGCTTACCCCAGGCAGGGCACGGCTGGCTTACTCCGCCGCGATACAGGCTTTGTCCGGAGGACTTAAAGTACGCAGCTTGTCTTTCCACCCTGCTGCGTTTTCACCAGCACCGTCGCTCCCATGACCCTTGCGCCTGCCCTGCCCGTGCTCTATTCCTTCCGCCGTTGCCCCTACGCCATGCGTGCGCGTCTGGCACTGGCCCATGCCGGACAGGCCTGCGAGCTGCGCGAAATCAACCTGCGCGCCAAACCACAGGAACTGCTGCAGGCCTCGCCCAAGGGCACAGTGCCGGTGCTGGTGCTGCAAGACGGCCGCGTGATCGAGCAAAGCCTGGACATCATGCTGCACGCCCTGCGCGCCAACGACCCGGACGGCTGGCTGGCCCCCACCCAGGGCACGCTGGACGACATGCTGGCGCTGATCGGCCGCAACGACGGTTTCTTCAAGCAAGCCCTGGACCGCTGCAAATACCCCGAGCGCTACACGGCCGAAGAGGTCAACCAGGCCCAGACCGATGCCATCACCTGGCTGGCCGCCCTGGACGAGCAACTGGCCGAGAGCGGCTACCTGTTCGGCCTGAACCCCAGCCTGGCCGACATGGCGCTGCGTCCCTTTGTGCGCCAGTTTGCGCGCATCGATGAAGCCCAGTGGGCCGAGCAGCCCTGGCCCCACCTGCAGGACTGGCTGCAGCGCTGGATCGATTCGGCGCTGTTTGCCGAAATCATGGAAACCTACCCCGGCTGGGTCCCCGGCACCAAGGGCCCAACCTTCAGCACCGACAGCATCGAATCGGCCTGAGCCGGTGCGCAGGCCATTGCAAGCATTTTTGGCCTGTAGCGCATAACCAGCAAGAGGCAGCAGCTCCTCTTTTCAATGTCGCATCACAGGCTTGCGCGGCACCCCGGCCGAAGGGTGGCAGCCCGCCATGTGGCCACGGCCCTCACCGGCCGTGGGCAGAGCGGCGCAACGCCGCCTCCCGCAGCAGGCCTCCCCTGCCATCGCCAGCCGACACCAGGGCGCGGGCTGTCCATCGCGGCCCGAGGCGCCAG
>NZ_JAZHFR010000107.1:0-9025 GCF_036541385.1 Comamonas sp. GCA5
CCCCACAGTGATGCGTAATCCGCTTGGCATTCCTGCACCAAACGTACGGCACGTTCACGTACCTCTGGGCTAAAACGAGCAGCTTTAGTGTTCATGACTCAATCCTCTCAGGAGTTGAGCCTCCACGGAAGCCGGTGTGATTCAGGGATTTATGCAGAGGTTTTCTAGGGGAATGCGACGATCCATGGCCGGATCGTCGATGCAGTGCCGATTAGCGAGCGCCCAGCCGTGCAGTGCCGGGCCTTTGGGAGGGCGATCTGTTGTTTGGCGATGCCTACAGCCAGGTGGCAACGCTTACCATCGACGTAGAAGATGCGGGTCCACCAACGAAAAATGCCAGTGAGCTCTTGGCTGACTGGCATTGGGTGTGGGCCGGTTCTGGTTTTATTCTGGTTTTAGGTTAGCCAGTTTGGCCGCTGCGATGACCCGGCTATTTTCAGATGCGAGCTTTGCCGCCAACTCGGCAGGACCTCCAGCAATGGAGTCGACTCCTGCTTTTTCCAGCTTGCTCTTGACCTCGGGATCGTTGACGGCTTCCTTGACCGAATCGCTGATCCTGTTCCTATATGCCTCGGGCGTTCCTTTCTTGGCCAGCATGACCACGGTAAAGCCAAAGTCAAAGTTCTTGACGTACTCGGAAATGGCAGGAATGTCCGGACTGGTCTTGCTGCGAGCCAAGGTGTTGGTCGCCAGTATCCTGGCCTTGCCGCTATCGACGAAGCCCATCAGGGTTGGGGGAGAGGCGAATGTGATGTCAATTTGGTTGCCGATCAGTGCAGGAATAGAGGCGGAGCTACCCCTAAACGGGACATGCTTGACATTGATGCCCAGCGAATGGGCCATGGCCTCTGCCGTCAGGTGGTGGATGGAACCGATTCCGGAAGACCCGTAATTCAACTCGCCGGGACGCTCTTTCGCATATTGAATGAAATCCTTCATGTTCTTGAAGGGTGCGGAAGAGTTTGTGACCAGAAGCAGAGGGGCCACACCGACCAGGGAAACGGGATCCAGATCCTTCTGGGCGTCATACTTGAGGTTCTTGATGATGATCGGAGAAACCGCCAGCAGAGGGCCGTCCGTAACCAAGAAGGTATGACCATCGGCAGGGTATTGCTTGATGGCCGTGATGGCAACGCCGCCGCCGCCGCCGGGCTTGTTTTCGACAATGACCGGCTGCTTGAGGTCTGCCTGCATTTTTTCGGCCAGAATCCGGGCCACGGTATCCGGCAGCCCTCCGGGAGCGTAGGGTACGACCAGCTTTACGGGCTTGTTCGGGAAATCGCTATCAGCATATGCAAAGATTGACAACGCCTGGAGGGCAATTGCCGCCGATATTTTCAAGAAAATTCCTCTTGTCATGACATGTCTCCTGTTTTTTGTGATTTCTCGCGGCACCGACGCCATCCGCTCATGTACCGGCATTAAGATGTCCGTACAATGCATGTGGCTGGGCCGAAAGCTACGTGGTGGTGGGGCGTCCTGTTTAAAAAATGACATGCACATTTGCAGCCCAGCGCAAAGATGCAGGCATGCGTGCGACGCAGCTTCGGTTGCGGCGCACAGAGTCTTGTTCTCTGCGTCACAACTGTTTTTCTTCATCGGCATGCCTTAGTTATATTTTATTAGACGTCTAAAATTATTGTTAGAGGGCTAGCATGATTTTGACCGGGAGTATCCCTAACCTCTGGGGGCGGTGCGTTGCAGAAATGTGCATGGATCCCGCGTTTGGGTGGGGGTGTCTGGGTCTTGGCTGGGAGAGGGATGTCTTGGATGTCCCCTGGAGCACTGTCAAAGCTTACGTCGCAGCACGATGGGCTTGCCGCCCATATTCAGCTTGGTCATCCAGGCGGCCAGTGCGGAGTCCAGATAGTCTGCATGACCTGGGAACCACTGGAAGAGGGCCATGCCGATATCCTGGACTACGTCGGCGCCGGCTTGTCCTTGTGCAACAGCTTCCTTGACCTCGCGGACCGACTTCAGCACTGCCGCATGCTCGTCGAGATGGCAGTCCCGAGGAGGGAAGTTCGTGGTGCGCATCCATTCATCTTCCTGCTCGAAATGGCTGATGGCATGCTGCTCGAACTCTTCGATGGCCTGGGCTGCATTCTTCTCTGTGCAGGTCACCAGTTTCAACGCAGTCGCGTAGAACTCCTCATGCACATTATCCATGGGCGTAAATCCCAGCAAGCGAGCATCGGTCCAGGCGAGACTGTTGTCGTCGACCGGTGTGGGCGCACTGGCATCCCGAGACCTGGGGGCTGAGGTAGAAGTCTGCTCATTCATGTTCAATGTCCCTTGTTATGTTGGTATGCCAATGCTTGGCCGTGCCAACCGGAGTGTCTGTTTCGGCAACGGTGCGGGTAGGACCGTCATCAGCGATGCCGGCTCAGAGGTCCAGCACCAACTCCGCAGATTTTGCACGGGATACGCAGACCATAATCTGTGCATCCTTCTCATCGTCTCGCAGCACGAGATCCCGGTGGTCCGCTTCGCCCGAGCACAATCCTACCCGGCAGGAGCCGCAGGTACCGCTTTCGCAGGAGCTTGCTACACGCACGTTCGAGGCACGCAGAACGTCCAGAATCGAGCGGTCGGTCGGAACTTGCAATGAGATGCCGGTGCGCTTAAGGTGCACCATGAAAGGCGTGTTTTCCTTTGCGTTGGCATTGCCGGCGCCGAAGCTTTCAAAGTGAACGGTGCCGGACGGCCAGTGGCCTGTCATGTCCTGGACGGTATCCATCAGCGACTGGGGTCCGCAGCAATAGACGTGTGCGGCTTTGGGGCGCTCGAACAGGTCCCAGAAGTCGAAGGCTTTCGCCGGGTCGCCGAAGCTGTGGTGGATCTTCACTAACGAGCGCCATTCGTTGCTGCTGAGCTCGTCGAGGAAGGCCGTGCACTCTGGATCCCGGGCCAGATAATACAATTTGAAGTTCCGCAGGCCTTCAGCCTTTAGTTGGCGTGCCATGGACAGCATGGGCGTGATGCCGATGCCGCCAGCCACGAGAATGAATGACTTGGCGCGTTCATCAAGCGGAAATTCGTTGCGCGGCAGAGAGGCTTCGATCGAATCCCCTGCGGATGTGTCGTCGACCAGGCTCATCGAGCCGCCACGGCCATTGCTGTCGCGCTTCACGGCGATGACATAGCGATTGCGCTCTTGCGAGTCGTTGCAGAGCGAATAGCTGCGGCGCATGCCGTTGGGGGCCACCAGCGTCAGATTCGAGCCAGCCTCGAACGGTGGCAGCGGCGCGCCCTCTGGGTGGGTAAGTTCAAAGCGCCAGATGTCGCGTGCAATCTTTTCCTTCTTCGCGATCTTCAGACGCAGAAAACCGCTTTCCTGGGTGGTCATGCTTGTCTTCCTTTACTTGCTCGACAATATTTGCAATTCTATTGCTAGAGATCTAATTATGCAGGCAAAGTAATTGACTTGTGTACGGTTTAGCGATAGGGGTAAACCCCTGCTTGTCGGCGCTCTAAAAGCCTCGTAGTCTAATAAATAGATATCTAATAAATAGATGTCTAATGATTAAAAATTGTTTGCGCCGGCCGGTAAAGCGAACTCAGACGTGTTCGCTGCCCCGCCAGCTCAAGCCGGCAGCAGACAAAACGCTTCTAAGAGATTCCGAAATGACAGATTCCACGTTGAACTACGTGGGTGCACTTCCGCATCAAACCTTCGACCCTGCAACCGTCGAAACAACCTATCGCAAGATCACTCTCAGGCTGATGAGCTTCCTGTTCTTCTGCTGGGTGCTCAACTATCTTGATCGGGTCAATATCAGCTTTGCGCAGTTGCATCTGAAGCATGATCCTGGTCTGAGCGATGCCGCTTACGGTCTGGGCGTGAGTCTGTTCTTCATTGGCTACATCCTGCTGGAGGTGCCGAGCACGCTGCTGCTCATCATCAGCAGCCTGGGGCAGGTTGGAGCTTTTTTGCGCCCATCGTCCTGAGTTGGGTGAAAAGCGCTACCGGCAGTTTCTCGGCTGGCATTTTGCTGGTGGCTGCGCTGGTCTTCATTGGAGGCCTTGCCGTCTTCTTTGGCGTTCCACGCCAGCAGGCATCACAAACCGGCGCATGACAATGCGCTCCGAATCGATTTTGATCGTCACAAAGGAATCAACATGAGCAAGCTTCAACTGTCCATCGCGGTGGGCAATTACGACCGGATGCGTCCGCTGATCGACGGCGACGTCCAGATCGACGGTGTGGACCCTGTATTCATGCTGCAGGATCCGGAAGAGATCTTCTTCCGTGCGTTCCGCACCGCAGACTACGACATCTGCGAGCTGTCGCTCAGCAGCTATTCGGTGAAGACCGCAGCTGGCACCTCGCCGTACATTGCCGTGCCGGTGTTCCCTTCGAGGGCATTCCGCCACAGCTCGGTCTACGTGCGCGCCGATCGCGGCATCAACAGCCCGGCCGACCTCAAGGGCAAGCGCATCGGCGTGCCCGAATACCAACTGACCGCCAATGTGTGGGTGCGCATGTTCCTGGAAGAGGAGTACGGCGTGAAGGCCTCCGACATCCAGTGGGTGCGTGGCGGCTACGAAGATCCGACCCGCATCGAGAAGATCTCGCTGAAGCTGCCCGAAGGTGTGTCGCTGGTGAACGCGCCGGAAGGCCGCACCATCTCGAACTTGTTGGCCGATGGCGAAATTGATGGCGTGATCGGGCCGCGTGCCCCATCGTGCTTCGACCGTGGTCACCCGCAGGTCAAGTACCTGTTCGAGGATCCTCAGAAGGCTGCGGCCGAATGGTATGAGCGTCGCAAGCTGTTCCCGATCATGCACACGCTCGGCGTGCGCAAGACCCTGGCAGAGCAGCATCCCTGGCTGCCCGGCGCACTGGTCAAGGCCTTCGAGCATTCCAAGGCGGTAGCACTGACGCGCCTGAGCGACACATCGGCCACCAAGGTCACGCTCCCGTTCATCGAGGACCAGTTGCGCAATGCGCGCCGCCTGATGGGCCAGGATTTCTGGTCGTATGGTTTTGCCGAGAATGCCCATGTGGTTGACCGTTTCCTCGCGCAGCACCATGCAGAAGGCCTATCGAGCCGCCGCCTCCAGCCTGCCGAGCTGTTCCACCCGGCCAGCCTGGAGAGCTTCAAGATCTGATCTCATCAGCTGCTGCGGATATTGCCGCGCACCTGGTCGACCAGGTGCGCGGCGTTTTGTATGTGCAGTCTGCTTTTCCGTTCGCCACAGTATCACGTCTACAATGCACTCGCCCTATGATGGCGCAAGGTATCCGTACCGATACCGTGATGCCCGGTTTGTTCGTATCGGTGTGGTTGGCATACCTTTTGAATTGACAAAGCATGAGTTCAGAACCGGGGGAACCGGTTCGTGCACTTGTGAAGTGCACTATGATTTCAAGCATTCTGATGATGGCCGCGAAGAAGAAAGTATGACAGCCAGACCCTTTCCCAGCAAGGCACCGGATTCCAAAGAGAACCCTATCTTGCGGCATTGGCGCGAGGCCGTACCGGATGATCGTCTCGCTCACCTGGTGAAGGATGCAGGCCGGGCGATGGTTCGGGGGCTGCAGATGCGCCTGGCTCAGTTTGAAGTTTCTTTCGGTCACTGGGCGTTTCTGCGCATTTTGTGGGTCACCGATGGACTGACGCAGAAGGAACTCAGCGACGAGGCTGGTACCACCACGCCGACCACTTTCAGTGCGGTGTCGGCGATGGAGAAGCTGGGATATGTCGAACGCCGCTATGCGCCCGGCAACCGCAAGAATACCCATGTGTATCTCACGCCTCGCGGTCGCAGCCTGGAAAGCAAGCTGGTTCCATTGGCCGAAGAAGTGAATGAGATCAGCGTCAAGGGCCTGAAAGGCTCGGAGATCGACATCGCGCGCAAGGTGCTGCTCACGATCATCGAGAACATGGCATGCGACGAAGCCGAGAAGGCACATGACTCGCTGCTGCGGATTCCTTCCACTCGGGAAATGGGGCACCTGATTGCCGCTCGCGGCGAGGAGTGCGAAAACTGTTGAATAAGCTCCAGGAAAGAAAAAACCTCGCATTGCGAGGTTTTTTCTTTCCTGGAGCTTATTGTCAGAGCAGAACGTCCATACCCATTTCGCTGGACTTCAGAATCGCGATGCAGATTTCCAGCGTGCCTTTTGCCCACTCCCCATCATGCAAGGGGGGCTGGCCCAGGATTACGGCATCGTACAGTTCGTCGATCACTTCGGCGCGCGGCACAGTCGGGCGCGAGAGCGCAAGCCTTTCACGCTGCTGGTCGCCGTACACGACGACGGAATCGGGCAGGGGGCGCAAGTCGGCGCGTTCGCAGGACACGATCACCGGGCCGAAGTGCTGATGACTGCGTGTCGGTTCTTCTGCTGCCAGCGAGGGGGGCTTGTAGTCGGCACCACCGTACGTACCGGCAGCCTTGAGCTTGGCTTCGTCCTCTGCCGAGGCAATGGTGGTCAGACGCTTGCGCGCACTGCCGTAGGCATCCGGATTCAGGTGATCGCCCATTTCGCCGATCCAGCCGGTCCACTCGTCACTGTTGAAGTGACCGTAGCCGTTGTACGAGAGTGAGGCATATGCGCCGTTCTCGAACCAGATCAGGGCGGAATAGGCGCCTTCGGTCGGGCGCAGTGGATCCCAGCGGCCAACGCTTGCGCGCAAGCGCGTGGCACGTGAGCCTGCAAGCATTCGCACGATATCGACCTGGTGCGCAGCCTGGCTGAAGACGGCACCACCGCCTTCGGCCGTCATCAGTTCTTCGGGTCGGCGCGGACGGTACAGGTAATCGGTGTAGTTGAAAGCCTGGATCATCCTCACCGCACCGAAATCGCCCGAGCGGATCAGTTCGCGCGTGCGCCGGTACGGTGTATCAAAACTGTGGCAGTGCCCGACGATCAGATGCACGTTCGCGGCGCGGCAGGCCGCGATCATGCGATCACAGTCGGCCGCGTTGAGAGCCATCGGTTTCTCGACCAGCACATGCTTGCCCCTGGCTGCAGCAATCTCGGTGTGCTGGGCGTGGAATTGGTGCGGGCTGGCCACGTAGATGGCCTCCACATCCGGGTCTTCGGCCAGGTCCTGCACGTCTGTGTAAGTCCTTGCGTTGAAGTCGGCAGCGAACTGCTGCCTGGCCTCCTCACGAGGGTCGCACGCGGCAACGAGCTGAACCCTGGGGTCCTGCAGGAAGGTGGGCAGCATCAGCGAGAATGCCCGCCCCAGTCCTGCAACCCCGATGCGCAAACGGTGCTGTTCCATGGCCAGTTCCATCCGTCGATTACTGCTTGACTTGGTAGTCGGTAGCAGCCACAGCAACTTGTTCGTCCGACACAGTATGCTTCGCACTCACGTAGCGGACCTCGTATTCACGCCAGTCAGTTTCCTTCGGTACCACGGCCTGGTACGAGCAGACCGTACCAGGGATTGCCTTGGCACCGGTACCGATGGCCTTGCCGTCCTGCTTGTATTCGGTGATGGCATCGAGCATACGACGACGGAACTCGACAATGGCGAGGTCACTGGCGCCCAGACGTTCGTCCGAACGGTCGGCGATGGGACCCATCGTGACCCACATGGCGATGTCCTGGTTCGGGAAGCCCGTGATGCCGGTGAAGTTGCCAGCCTTCATGGCCTGGCGGTCTTGCCAGAAGCGGTTCTCGTGGTTGCGCAGCGGACGGAAGCGCTCGTCCAGATCCGGGCCGACCTGCGTGTGCAGGAACTTGCGCCAAGTTTCGGTTTCTGGTGTGGTGGCTGCATCACCCCAGGCGATGAAGTAGAACACCGTATTGGTGTCGTCCATCGGCACGTTGACGTTGGCGACGTTGTACAGGTTGTTCGGCGGAATCAGCACGGTGCCGGGTGCGACGAACACGGTCGAGCGCACATAGTCGTGCGTGGTGGCATTGAAGATCGGGCGGCGCAGGGCGGCGTAGCGGAAACCATATTCGGTGCGCTGGACCTGCAGGCGGGGAGCCTTGTCGGTGGAGGGGCGCAGCCAGTTCTTGTCCGTGGCTTCGGCGCCGGTCACGCGTGCCGGCACGAAATCCGACGAGTGCAGGCTGGAGCTGTGTGCGGAATCGATGGCGCCTTCGAGGATCTGTGCCCAGTTGCAGGGCAGCAGCACCTTGCCGATGCTCACACGGGTATCAGCGGTAGGTGCCCAGGCGGGAGCGACGAATTCGGGGACGGCGTCTTGAGCACCCATGTAGGCCCAGACCATGCCGCCCCATTCCTTGGTCGGATAGGCTGTGTGCTTGACTTTTTCGGCCATGCCGCTGGAGGCGGGCTCGGAGACCATTTCGAGTACGTTGCCTTGCACGTCGAACTTCCAGCCGTGGTACAGGCAGCGCAGGCCGCCGTCTTCGTTACGGCCGTAGACCAGCGAGGCGCGGCGGTGCGGGCAGTACTCGCCAACCACGCCGACGCGGCCTTCGCTGTCGCGGAACACGACAAGGTCTTCGCCGAGGATGCGCGCCTTGACCGGTGTGCCGTCCGGTTCGCTGACCTCTTCAATCAGGCAGATCGGGGTCCAGTGTTGGCGCATCAGCTTGCCCATGGGGGCTTCGCCTTCTACGCGGCACAGCAATTCGTTTTCTTCATGAGTCAGCATCGTTGTCTCCTGGCGATTGCTCGCCTTCATCAGTAGGGATGTTGAATCATATTAGATATCTAGTTATATTGACAAGCCTGTTTGAAAGATTGTGTGGCGTCGATGGGTGGCGGTCTGCGGACAATCGCAAACCTTTGATCGAGAGACATGAAACAAAGCCCTCTCGAAATTTTCCAGGAGGGCTTTGGATGCTGTGTCAGAGGCAGGCAATCCAGCTTGAGGGCGTGTCCGAACTTTTGTGTAAACGGGGCGGACTTCAGTTGACGGAGATGCGGTCTCCGAACTGAATGGTAAATCGGGTCAACGCTGCCTTCGAATCCCGAATCGGCATGGTCCACTTCTGACTGATGTTGCGCAGGGCCAAGTAGAACAACTTAGTCAGCGCCTCATCGCTGGGGAATGAACCCCGGTTCTTGCTCAGCTTCCTCAGGCCCAT
>NZ_JAZHFR010000108.1:0-9006 GCF_036541385.1 Comamonas sp. GCA5
CGCCCGCGCGCCCAGGCCCTGCAGGCCCACCAGGGCCAGCACCTCGTCCACGCGGCGCGCGGCCTCCTGGCGCGACACGCCGCGCATCCGCAGCGGAAAACCGACATTGCCCTGCACGCTGAGGTGCGGCCACAGGGCGTAATCCTGGAACACCATGCCCAGGCCGCGCTGCTCGGGCGGCACGCTGTGCCCGGCCGTGGCCACGCAGGTGTCGCCCATCCAGACTTCGCCGGCGCTGGGCTGCTCGAGCCCGGCCAGGATTTTCAGCAAGGTGGTCTTGCCGCAGCCCGAGGGGCCCAGCAGGGCGATGATTTCGCCGGGGGCGATGTCCAGGTCCAGGCCGTCCAGCACGGTGCGGTCGCCGTAGACGCGGCGCAGCCCCTGCACCCGCACGGCGGCCCCTGGCATCTTGGTGTGATGGGTCATTTGCACGATGGCGGCATGCTAGGCCGCAGGGATGACAAATCCGTGTCAGCCGCATGCGCCAGGGCGGCGCGCCATGCTTAAATCAGCACCCCCACCCTGGAACTGCCCCGCTTGCCATGTCTGTGACCCACATCCTCGGCGCCTGCCCCCACGACTGCCCCGACACCTGCTCGCTCACCACCACGGTCATCGACGGCGTGGCCACCAAGGTGCAAGGCAACCCCGACCACCCCATGACCGGCGGCGTGCTGTGCGCCAAGGTCAGCAAGTACACGCAGCGCACCTACCACGCCGACCGCGTGCTGCAGCCCCTCAAACGCAGCGGCCCCAAGGGCAGCGGCCAGTTCACCCCGGTCAGCTGGGACGAGGCCCTGCGCGACATCGCCCAGCGCCTGCACACGATTGCGCAGCGCCAGCCCGAGGCCATCCTGCCCTACAGCTATGCCGGCACCATGGGCCAGGTGCAGGGCGAAAGCATGGACCGGCGCTTCTTCCACCAACTGGGCGCCAGCCTGCTGGACCGCACCATCTGCGCCAGCGCCGGCAGCGAAGCCCTGGCCGCCACCTATGGCGGCAAGCTGGGCATGCGCATGGAGTTCTTTGCCGAGAGCCAGCTGATCCTGATCTGGGGCAGCAACAGCATTGCCAGCAACCTGCACTTCTGGCGCCTGGCCCAGGAGGCCAAGCGCAATGGGGCCAAGCTGGTGTGCATCGACCCGCGCAAGAGCGAGACCGCCGAAAAGTGCCACGAGCACCTGCAGCTGCTGCCCGGCACCGACGCGGCCCTGGCCCTGGCGCTGATGCACGAGCTCATCCAGAACGACTGGCTGGACCACGACTACATCGCCCAGCACACCCTGGGCTGGGAGGCCTTGCGCGCCCGCGCGCTGGAATGGCCGCCCGAGCGCGCCGCCCAGGTCTGCGGCCTGCCCGTGGAACAGATCCGCCAGCTGGCGCGCGACTACGGCACCACCCGGCCGGCCGCCATCCGCCTGAACTACGGCATGCAGCGCGTGCGCGGCGGCGGCAATGCCGTGCGCGCCATCGCCTGCCTGCCGGCGCTGGTCGGCGCCTGGCGCCACCGTGCGGGCGGCCTGCTGCTGTCCAGCTCGGGTGTGTCGCCCTTCAACAAGGCGGCCCTGCAACTGCCGCAGCTATTGGGCAACCGCCGCCCGCGCACGCTGAACATGAGCACCATCGGCGACGTGCTGCTGCACCCGGGCGATGCGCAGTTCGGCCCGCAGGTCGAGGCCGTGGTGGTCTACAACAGCAACCCCGTGGCCGTGGCCCCGGAATCGGCCAAGGTGGCCGCCGGCTTTGCGCGCGAGGACCTGTTCACCGTGGTGCTGGAGCATTTCCTGACCGACACCGCCGACCACGCCGACTACGTGCTGCCCGCCACCACGCAGCTGGAGCACTGGGACATCCATGGCAGCTACGGCCACACCGATGTGCTGCTGAACCGCCCGGCCATCGCCCCCGAAGGCCAGTCGCGCAGCAACGCCCAGATCTTCCGCGACCTGGCCGCGCAGATGGCGCAGCTGGACCCGGCCTTTGCCGCCCCGCATTTTTCTGAGCCTGATGAGGCGCTGTGCCGCACGGCGCTTGCGGGAACAGCTATGGATTTCGAAAGCCTGCTGGCCCAGGGCTTTGCCCACATCCCGGTGGCCGAGGCGCCCTTTGCCCAGGGCGGCTTTGCCACGCCGTCGGGCAAGTGCGAATTCGACAACCCGCGCCTGGCCGCGCTGGGCATCAACACCCTGCCCGACCACGTGCCCAATTACGAGCCGCCCACGGCCGCCCACCCGCTGGCCATGATCTCGCCGCCGGCGCGCAACTTCCTGAACAGCACCTTCGCCAATGTCGCCAGCCTGGCGCGCATGGAAGAGCGCCCGCTGCTGGAGCTGCACCCCGAGGACGCCGCCGCGCGCGGCATTGCCGACGGCGACCGGCTGCGCGTCTTCAACGCCCGGGGCAGCCACGTCTGCCACGCCGCCGTCAACGGCCGGGCACGGCCCGGGGTGGTGGTGGGCCTGGGCATCTGGTGGCGCAAGCAAGGGGCCAACGGCACCAACGTGAACGAGCTGACCCACCAGCAGCTGACCGACATTGGCCGCGCGCCCTGCTTCTACGACTGCGCCGTGCAGGTCGAGCGGCTGGCCTAGTTCGCGCCCCGGGCACGCCGGCGGCTGCGCACCACGGCGGCGCCCGCCCTGCCTCAGTCCTCGGTCAGGGCCTGAAACTGCTGGACCAGGAAATCCAGCAGCGCCCGCACCGCGGGCAACTGCCCCCGGCGTGAGGCATAGACGGCGTGGATCACCTCGACCCGCGGGGCCCAGCCCGGCAACACCTGCACCAGGCTGCCGTGCGCCAGTTCGGCGCGGATGAACATGCTGGGCAACTGCACCACGCCCACGCCGGCCAGGGCCGCATCGCGCAGCGCCAGCATGGACGGGGTCACCAGGCGCGGCTGGTGGCGCACCTCGGCGCGCTCCTGGTTCGGCCCCAGCAGCACCCAGCGGTGGCTGTCCTGGGGCTGGCCCATGTCCAGGCTGGGCCAGCGCGCCAGGTCCATGGGCCCCAGGGCCGGACCCATGCGCTCCAGCAGCGCGGGGCTGGCCACCAGGCACTGGTGGCGCTCGGCCAGCTGGCGCAGCACCAACTCGCTGTCCTGCAGCGGCGGTGGGCGCACGCGGATCGCCAGGTCCAGCCCCTCGGCCACCACGTCCACGCGGCGGTTGGTCTCGTCCACCTGCAGGCTCACCCGCGGGTGCTGGGCCATGAATGCCGCCAGCATCGGCCCCACGCGCGCCGCCAGCAGCGCCACCGGGCAGCTCAGGCGCACCACGCCGCAGGGCTCGCTGTGCGTCAGGGCCACCGATTCCTCGGCCGCGGCCGCCTCGGTCAGCATGGCGCGGCAGTGCTCGTAGTAGCGCTTGCCCAGTTCGGTCACGGCAAAGCTGCGCGTGGAGCGCAGCAGCAGCTGCGCGCCCAGGCGCTCTTCCAGCAGGGCGATGTGCCGGCTGAGCTTGGACTTGGGAATACCCAGGGCCCGCCCCGCCGGGGCGAAACCGCCGTGCTCCACCACCAGCGCGAAGTAGTACAGGGGATTCAGGTCCGGGAGTTTCATCGTTTTAAAAATGGAACGCTGCATGCAATTTTTGCAGTCTACCCAAACAATCGTTCCAAATTCAAAATTCCTCCCATGTTCTACGCACGGTCTGCGGCCTTCCGCCGGACCGTGCACCCACCAGGAGGAAGCCATGTTGAAAAAGATTCTGGGTGTCTACGAAGCCCCCCGTCCCCACTGGGTGGGCAACGGCTTTCCCGTGCGTTCGCTGTTCAGCTATGCCGACCACGGCCAGGCGCTGAGCCCGTTCCTGCTGCTGGACCATGCCGGCCCCCAGCACTTCCAGCCCACGCAGGGCCGGCGTGGCGTGGGCACGCACCCGCACCGCGGCTTCGAGACCGTGACCATCGTCTACGAGGGCGAGGTGGCCCACCGCGACTCCACCGGCGCGGGCGGCACCATCGGCCCCGGCGATGTGCAGTGGATGACGGCCGCCTCGGGCATCCTGCACGAGGAGTTCCATTCGGACGCCTTCGCCCGCGCTGGCGGCCCGCTGGAGATGGTGCAGCTGTGGGTCAACCTGCCGGCCCGCGACAAGCTGTCCGCCCCCGGTTACCAGACACTGCGGAACGCCGACATTCCGCGCGTGGCGCTGCCCGACGGCGCTGGTTCGGTGCGCGTGATTGCCGGGGACTTTGCAGCCGCCCATGGCCCGGCCCGCACGTTCACGCCCGTCCATCTGTGGGATGTGCGGCTGAATGCCGGTGCCAGCACGGAGCTGCAGGCCCAGCCCGGCCACACGCTGGCCCTGGTGGTGCTGCACGGCACGGTGATGGTCAACGGCCAGGAGGTGGTGCGCGCCGGCCAGCTGGTGCACCTGGACCGCGCCGCCGACAGCGTGCACCTGGAGGCCAACAACGAAGTCACGCTGCTGTGGCTGTCGGGCGAACCGATTAACGAGCCCGTGGTCGGTCATGGCCCGTTCGTGATGAACACCGCGGTCGAGATCGAACAGGCCCTGGACGACTTCCGCAGCGGTCGCTTCGGGCGCATGCCCCAGTCCCACGCCCTGGCCTGAGCCTGGTTTTCCCCGTCCGGCGCGCGCCTGCGCCGGATGCTTTCCCCCGCTCTCAAGGAGACTCCCATGAGCAACAAGCCCTATATCCGCCTCGACAAAGACAACGCCGCCGTGCTGCTGGTGGACCACCAGACCGGCCTGCTGTCCCTGGTGCGCGACATCGACCCCGACAAGTTCAAGAACAATGTGCTGGCCCTGGCCGACATGGCCGCATACTTCCAGTTGCCCACCATCCTGACCACCAGCTTCGAGACCGGCCCCAACGGCCCGCTGGTGCCCGAGCTGAAAGCCAAATTCCCCGACGCGCCCTACATCGCCCGCCCCGGCCAGATCAACGCCTGGGACAACGAGGATTTCGTGCAGGCCGTGAAGGCGACCGGCAAGAAACAGCTGATCGTCGCCGGCGTGGTGACGGAAGTCTGCGTGGCCTTCCCCGTGCTGTCGGCCCTGGCGGAAGGCTTTGAGGTGTTTGTGATTGCCGATGCCTCGGGCACGTTCAATCCCATGACCCAGCAGGCCGCCTGGAGCCGCATGGAGCAGGCCGGCGCCCAGTTGATGACCTGGTTTGGCGCGGCCTGCGAGCTGCACCGCGACTGGCGCAATGACATCGAGGGCCTGGGGACGCTGTTTTCCAACCACATCCCCGACTACCGCAACCTGATCCACAGCTACACCACGCTGACCGCCGCCAAGTAAGCGCGGCGGCCTCGCCCCCCCCAGCCCGCCGGCGTGTGCCGCCTGCGGGCTTTGGGCTGTGATGGATTGAAATAGATAGCTGCTTGCGCTGGAGGGACCAGCGCTCAAGCCTGTTTTTGCTGCAAGTCTGGCAGGCAGCTGGCGCCGTGCTGATCCGCGTCGTGCAGGGGCTCGGCAGGGGCAAAGTTCTGGCTGTAGGCGATGCCCCAGTTGCGCATGGCGATCAGCACCGGCTGCAGGCTGCGGCCCAGTTCGGTCAGCGCATAGTCCACGCGCGGCGGCACCTCGGCATACACCGTGCGCGCCACAATGCCGGCGTCTTCCAGTTCGCGCAGCTGCAGCGTCAGCATGCGCTGGGTGATGCCGGGGATGGCACGGCCCAGCTCGCCAAAGCGCTTCTTGCCGTGCAACAGCTGGAACAGGATGATGGGCTTCCAGGTGCCGCCCATCACCGACAGCGTCACCTCCACGGCGCAGCCGCTCTTGCTGTTCAAACGTTTCATGCGGCCTCCTGCGCCTGGTGGTGGGTGGCCCGGGGGCCGGTGTATCCGATGCTGCCGCAAGGCAGCGCGGCCTGCATTGCTTACATTTTTAATACTACCCAACAAATATGTTGGTACTGGTCATGCCGCGCGGTAGCGCGCACCATGGCGGCCATCCTTCACTGCCCGCAAAGATCGCCATGAAAGCCTTGCAACTGGCCGCCCCCGGTGGCCTGGACCACCTGCACCTGACCACCCTGCCCGATGCGCCCCCGCCGGGGGCCGGCGAGATTCAGGTGCGCATCCACGCCACCTCGCTGAACTACCACGACCTGCTGGTCGTCAGCCGCCCCGGCGCCACGGCCGATGGCCGCATCCCCATGGCCGATGGGGCCGGCGTGGTCACCGCCGTGGGCGCCGGCGTGACGGAATTCGCCGTGGGCGATGCCGTGGTGTCCACCTTCTTCCCGCAGTGGCTGTCGGGCCGCCGCATGCCCTCGGACTTCAAACTGGTGCCCGGCGACGGCGTGGACGGCTTTGCCTGCGAGGCCGTGACCCGGCCGGCCACGGCCTTCACCCACGCGCCGCGCGGCTGGTCGCACGAGGAAGCGGCCACGCTGACCACGGCCGGCCTGACCGCCTGGCGTGCGCTGTTCGTCAACGGCCGCCTGCAGCCGGGCGACACGGTGCTGGTGCTGGGCACGGGCGGGGTCTCCATCTTTGCGCTGCAGATGGCCAAGGCCGCCGGTGCGCGCGTCATCGCCACCACCTCCAGCGCCGCCAAGGCCGAGCGCCTGCACGCTCTGGGGGCCGACGTGGTCATCAACTACCGCGACACGCCCGAGTGGGGCAACGCCGTGCTGGCCGCCACCGGCGGGCGCGGTGCCGATATCGTGGTCGAGGTCGGCGGCCCCAACACCCTGCCCCAGTCCATCCGTGCCGGCGCCGTGGGCGGCCACATCGCGCTGATCGGCGTGCTGACCGGCTTTGCCGGCAGCGTGCCCACGGCCGAGATGATGGCCAAGCAGCAGACGCTGCAGGGCCTGATCGTCGGCAGCCGCGAACAGCAGCAGGACATGGTGCGTGCGCTGGAGCAGTGGGGCTGGCAGCCGGTGATCGACCGCCACTACCCGCTGGAGCAACTGGCCCAGGCCTTTGCCCACCAGCAGTCGGGCCAGCACTTCGGCAAGATCGTGGTGCGTTACTAAAGCCGAAAAAAGAGAGCGCGTTGCGCGCGACGGGATTGGGCTTTCACACCAAAACAGCGCGAAATGCCTGTAAATCCTACGCCAGCCGCTCCTTTTTCCAAGAATGCCCGGCGCGGCACGCCGGCCAGGGCCGGTGCCTGGGTTTATGCTTTGGGGCAGCCACCAGGAGATGCCCATGCTGCACACCGCCGTCGTCGCCGTCCGGGACCGCGCCCGCCTGCAAGAGATTGTGGGCACGCTGCTGCGTTTCGGTCTGGCCGACGTGGTGCACTCGCTGGGCCTGTCGCGCTGGTCGACCTGGCGCAGCACCGAGGCCGAGGCGGAGGCGGCCCACACCGCCCTCAGCCGCGCGGAACGCGTGCGCCTGGCCATCGAGGCGCTGGGCCCGAGCTTCGTCAAGCTGGGCCAGATCCTGGCCACGCGCTCCGACCTGCTGCCGCGCGAATGGACCCGCACCCTGGAAACCCTGCACACCCAGGCCACGCCCCAACCCTGGTCGGTGATGCAGCCCCACATCGAGGCCCAGCTGGGCCGCCCGGTGCACGAGGCCTTCGCCCGGTTTGACCCCGAACCCATCGCCGCGGCCTCCATCGCCCAGGTCTACCGCGCCCAGCTGCGCCGCCCGGACGGCAGCCTGCGCGAGGTGGCGGTCAAGGTGCAGCGCCCCGACATCCGCGCCGGGCTGGAGGCCGATGCCCGCCTGCTGCGCCATGTGGCCGCCCTGGTGGAAGAGCGCTTTCCGCAGCTCGAGCGCTACCGCCCCAGCGACGTGGCGCGCCAGGTCGGCGACGCCCTGCGCGAGGAGCTGGACTTCAGCATCGAAGGCCGCATCACCGAACAGGTGGCCCAGGCCTTTGCCGGTGATCCGGACATCGCCATCCCGGGCGTCGTCTGGGCGCTGAGCACGCCCGAGCTGCTGGTCCAGGACTGGCTGGACGGCATCCCCGCCAACCGCGCGGCGGGCGACGCCCGGTTCGACGGCCGCCTGCTGGCCCAGCGCGGGGCCCATGCCTTCCTGCACATGGTGCTGCGCGACGGCCTGTTCCACGCCGACCCGCACCCCGGCAACCTCTTCGCCCTGCCGGGCAACCGCGTGGGCTTCATCGACTTCGGCCTGGTCGGCCACCTCTCGCCCCACCGGCGCGACCAGTTCCTGGTGCTGCTGCGCGCCCTGGTCGAAGGCGATGCCGACAGCCTGGTCATGGTGCTGCTGGAATGGACGGGCGACAGCCGGGTCAGCATCGGCCTGATGGAATCCGCCGTCGAGCGCTACATCGCCCGGCGCGGCAGCGGCCCGCTGCGCCTGGGCGACTCGATCAGCGAATTCATGGACCTGGCGCGCGAATCGCAGATCGCCATGCCGCCCGACATGGCCCTGCTGTTCAAGGCCCTGGTCACCGCCGACCGTGTGCTGCTGCAGCTGGACCCGGACTTCGACGTGATCCGCACCGCCGCGCCCCTGGTGCGCGAGCAGATGCGCGCCCGCTACACCCCGCGGCGCCTGCTGCGCGAGCAGCGCGCGGCCAGCCGGCAGATGTACGAGATGGCGGCCGATGTGCCCAAGACCCTGCGCCTGCTGATGTACCGCCTCAAGCAGGGGCGCCTGGGCGTGGACATGGAGGTGCGCCACCTGCACCGCCTGTCCACCGCCCTGGAGCGCGCCGCCACGCGCCTGTCCCTGGCCATGGTCGCCGGCGCCTTCATCCTGGGCATCGGCCCAACGCTGCTGGCCTCGCAGGTGCACCTGTTCGGCATTCCCGTGTTTCCGGTGCTCGGCGGCCTGGGGGCGGTGATCAGCCTGGCGGTGCTGGGCCTGACCATGCGCCGCCAGCGCGCCCTGGACTGAGGTCGCATGCGCCCCCGAAACATTGGCCTGATTGCGGCCGCCGTGCTGGGCGTGCACCTGCTGGTGCTGTGGGGGCCGGGCGACGCCTGGACCCAGGCCCAGCCCGACGTGCCGGCGGAAGTCGCGCGACTGGACACGGTGTGGATCAGCCCGCCCGTGGCGGCACCCGCCCCGCCACCACCGGCGCCCCGCCCCGTGCG
>NZ_JAZHFR010000109.1:0-8850 GCF_036541385.1 Comamonas sp. GCA5
GAACCCATCAACCCATCAACCCATCAACCCATCAACCCATCAACCCATCAACCCATCAACCCATCAACCCATCAACCCATCAACCCATCAACCCATCAACCGGTGGCAGACCCGTCCACCATGGTTGTGTGCGGGCCGCAGGCTGGCGTAGACCAGGCGCAGGTTGGTACGCACAAGAAGTTTCAGTTTTTTCTGAAACATCCGGTACACGTGTGCAGGTCGTGGACTTTATTTCCCATGAACAATGGACTTTTTTTCTCACTCATGATTGTTAGGCAGCAGTCCCGCGCGATTTCGAATTGAGAGATAGTGGGCACTGACTGTACTGAGAGGTTCTCATGCAAAAGAACAAGCAGCCGCAGTCCACTGCGGCACGCGTATGGCTGTGCATACTGGGGGCAGTGCTGGCGTTGGCCGGTCTGTTCTTCCTGGTGGGCGGCGGCAAGCTGATCACCCTGGGCGGCAGCTGGTACTTTGCGCTGGCGGGCGCGGCCTTGCTGGCTTCGGGCGTGCAGTTCGTGCGCCAGCGCCCTGCGGGTGCCTGGATCTATCTGGGTGCTTTTACTTTCACCATCGCCTGGGCGCTGTGGGAAGTGGGTTTTGACTACTGGAGCCTGATCTCGCGCCTGCTGGCGCTGACGTTTGGTGCGGCCGTGGTCGCCGCCAGCCTGCCGCTGCTGCGCAAGGCCGCCGGCCAACCCGCGCAGACCAAGGCCGCGCTGTCGCTGGCCGGGGTGTTCCTGGTGGCCGGCCTGGCCGCCTTTGTGTCCATGTTCCAGATCCACCCCGAGGTGAATGCCGCCAGCGCCGCCGCCACGCGCAAGCCGGTGGCCCAGGGCGAGACGCCGCCCAACTGGGATCACTATGGCAACGGTTACAAGAACGACCGCTTTGCCGCGCTGGACCAGATCAATGCGGACAACGTCAGCCAGCTGGAAGTGGCCTGGACCTACCGCACCGGTGACGTGCCCAAGTCCACGGGTGCCGGCGCCGAAGACCAGACCACCCCGCTGCAGGTGGGCGACAAGGTCTTCGTCTGCACCCCCAGCAACAACGTGATCGCCCTGGATGCCGACAGCGGCAAGGAACTGTGGCGCCACGACGTCAACGCCCACGTCGGCGGTGTCTGGGAACGCTGCCGGGGCCTGGCCTATTTCGACGCCAACGCGCAGGTGGCCCAGCCGACCGTGCCAGGTTCCACCCCGGTGCAGGCCGTGGCCTTGCCCGCGGGCGCCAGCTGTGAGCGCCGCATCCTGATGAACTCCATCGATGCACGCCTGTTCGCTATCAACGCCGACAACGGTGAGCTGTGCGCCGAGTTTGGCGACCACGGCGTGGTCGACCTGAAGCAGGGCATTGGCAACATTCCCAACCCGGCCTACTACACCCTGACGGCCGCCCCCACGGTGGCGGGCACCACGGTGGTGATCGGTGGCCGTGTGGCCGACAACGTGCAGGTGGACATGCCCGGCGGCGTGATCCGCGGCTTCGATGTGGTGACCGGTGCGTTGCGCTGGGCCTTCGACTCGGGTTCGAGCACGCCGAATGCCCTGCTCCAGCCCGGTGAGACCTACACCCGCTCTTCGGCGAACGTGTGGGCCGGCACCACCTACGACCCCAGCTCCAACACCGTGTACCTGCCCATGGGCTCGGCCTCGGTGGACCTGTACGGTGCGACCCGTTCGCCCATGGACCTGAAGTACGGCGCTTCCATCCTGGCGCTGGATGCCGCCACCGGCAAGGAAAAGTGGGTCTACCAGACCGTGCGCAACGACCTGTGGGACTTCGACATTCCCATGGCGCCCACGCTGATCGACTTCCCCCGCCAGGACGGCACGACCACCCCCGCGCTGGTGGTGGGCACCAAGGCTGGCCAGATCTTCGTGCTGGACCGCCACACCGGCCAGCCGCTGACCAAGGTGGAAGAAGTGGCCGTCAAGCCCGGCACCATTCCGAACGAGAAGTACGCGGCCACCCAGCCACTGTCCGTGGGCATGCCGCAGATCGGCACCCAGACCCTGACCGAAGCCGATATGTGGGGCGCCACGCCACTGGACCAACTGATGTGCCGTATCAAGTTCAAGTCCATGCGCTATGACGGCCTGTTCACCGTGCCGGACACTGATGTGTCGCTGAGCTTCCCCGGTTCGCTGGGTGGCATGAACTGGGGCGGCCTGTCGGCCGACCCGACCAACCACCTGCTCTTCGTGAACGACATGCGCCTGGGCCTGTGGGTCAAGATGGTGCCGCAGAAGCAGGACGCCGCGCTGTCGGATGGCGGCGAAGCACCGAACGCCGGCATGGGCCAGGTGCCCCTGGGTGGCACACCGTATGCCGTGGTCAAGGACCGCTTCATGTCGCCGCTGGGCATTCCTTGCCAGAAGCCCCCGTTTGGCACGCTGACGGCCATCGACATGAAGACCCAGCAAGTGGTCTGGCAGGTCCCCGTGGGCACCGTGCAGGACCAGGGCCCCATGGGCATCAAGATGCGCATGCCCTTCCCCGTGGGCCTGCCCACCCTGGGTGGTTCGCTGGCCACGCAAGGCGGTCTGGTGTTCTTCGCTGGCACGCAGGACTACTACCTGCGCGCCTGGGACACCGCCACCGGCAAGGAAGTCTGGAAGGGCCGCCTGCCCGTGGGCAGCCAGGGTGGTCCCATGACCTACCAATCGCCCAAGACCGGCAAGCAGTACGTGGTGATTTCCGCCGGCGGCGCCCGCCAGTCGCCGGACCGTGGCGACTACGTGATCGCCTACGCCCTGCCTGGTGCCGCCAAGAAGTAAGCGCAAAGCCTCCCAGCCGGCCTCGATGGCAGGCTGGCGCATGAAAAAGCCCTGGACGCGCAGTCTGCGCCGCCAGGGCTTTTTTTATGCGCCGTCCCCGCGCCCGCTGTGGCGGGCATGCAGGGGGCGGATCAGTAGGTGTTCACGCGGTAGCTGCAGCCGACGAGCACCTGACCGGGGTGGGTGATCACGGTGGACACCTCATGGCTGATGACCGTGTTGAGGGTGTTGCTGCCCACCTTCTCCTGCATGTGGTGTGCCACGCGCATGGCCATGTACTTGAAGTCATCGTCCCGCAGGGCCTCTTCGATGCCCAGCCGCTGGGCAACGTCCTGTGGCTTCACCTGGTCCAGCACGGCCAGCAAGGCGCCGGAGACCAGGGCCACGCGCTGTGTGCGCCAGCCCAGCACGTCGATGGGCGCCGCCAACTGGTACTCATGCATGAAGGGGTTGGGCGTATCCTCGATGCGGGTCAGCCCCAGGGCTGCCGCCCCTTCGCCCGAGGCGCCCAAGGCCATCGCGTAGTCGTTGAACGTGGGAACGTCATACTTGCAGGCCACCATCTGGGCCGCGTCGACCTTGTGGGGGGCGTGCTGCCGCTGCTGGCTTTGTGCAGTCCCCGCGGCCATCACCGCCCCGGCTGCCATCACAATCCCAGCACGCACCATCGTCGAAAAACAAAATTGCACCATGTATCTCTCCAACCCAATCGGCATCCTACCCCCGTGCGCTATCGATTGTTGAGCAATGCCTTGGGATGGATCAGGGCGCTGGGGCGCAGTCGTTTGTGCCGCATGGTGTGCCAGCGGGCCCTGGGTATGGCGGCACTGCCCTGGCTGCTGGTCGCCTGTTCTACCGCAGCCCCTGCGGACATGGTGGCGCGCACCATCGACAGCCACTTTGCGGGTGATCTGCAGTTGCTGCGCATCCTCCAATTGCAGCCTTCGGAGCCCCTGGCGCGCTGGCAGGGGTGCTATGGCGTGTACCTGCGGGACCAGTCCACGGGCAGCGACTTCATGGTGCGGCTGGAGCCCGACGAAGGGGCCGAGGTACTGCGCGACAAGGTGCTGGCGGCCCGCGCCGCATCGCGTGAGTTCGTCGCCAACCAGCGCGCGGCACTGGCGCAGTTGCAGCGCGCCGGCGTGCAGGGCGACTTCTTCTCGCTGCGCGCCCTGTCGCCGCTGTACGGCAGCATGCGCTGGTCGATTGCGGTTTTTGCGGGCCAGCAGGCCCTGCACAAGGATGCCGACCTGCTGGACGAGGCGGTGCTGCGCGCCTTCTCGGAAGTGGTCCACCTGGACCCCGAGCCCATGATCGATATCTATACGGCATCCTTGAAACCGGCATATGCCCAACCGCTGGCCAAGGGCTACCACGGCATGGTCGAGTTCATCCGCGGGCGCCCGAGACCTTCATGCAGGCCCAGGACAGCGGGGGCGATGCCCACTGGCGGCTGGGTGCCCAGGCACGGCCGGTGCCCTACATCGTGAGCGCACGCCAGCCCCGCTTGCGTGCGGCGTGCTACGCCGAGATTGAGGCGATGCGCAGGCACAACCACCTGTTCCAGCGCCACCACATCTACCTGGAGCCATCGCGCAGCCTGCTCGAGGCCTACCAGATCCCCGCCCGTCTGCAAGCGCAGGGACTGCGGCAAGGCCATACCGCGTTTGCCCTGCTGGACCGTGTGCAGGGGCGCATGGTGTTGAGGGGCATCGTGGCCCCGGACGCCTTCGATGCGGGCGACATCCATGCCGTGTCCGGGGTGTATGCCTATGACTATGTGTTTGCCACGGACGAGCTGCGGGTGCGTCCCCTGGCGTTGCCGGATGGTGTCCTGGCGTCGCCCTGAGCGGCCGCACAGCGAGAAGCCCGCTGCGGCACGGTGCGTGACCGCGAGCGGGTACTGCCGGACGGGCAGGCTTTTGCCGTCCGCCACGTGGGCTGCGCACCGGGCACGGAAGCGGCGTGGGTTTTGCACTGCGTGATACGCTGGTAGCCCCAGCTGATGAACAGTGACAGGCCCTGGCCGGATGACCCCAGCGGGTCGCGCTGTGGCCATGGAGAACGGTATTGAGCGTGCAAAACCCTGAGACCCCCACCCCTTCCACCGAAGACACCGCCACGGCCGACATGCGCCAGGCCTTGCTGGAGGCCGGCAAGGAGGAGTTTGCCAACTTCGGCTATGACGGTGCGCGGCTGGAGCGCATTGCGGCCAAGGCCGGGTGCGCCAAGCGCATGCTGTACTACTACTTCGGCAACAAGAAGGATGTGTACCTGGCGGTGATCGAGCAGTGCTACAGCGACATCCGGGCGTCGGAGCAGCAGCTGGCGCTGGACACCCTGCCTCCGCGCGAGGCCTTGCGTGCCCTGGCCGTGCAGAGCTTCCACTACCACGAGAACAACCGCAACTTCACCCGGCTGGTGCTGCAGGAAAACTTCCAGGGCGGGGAGATGTTGCGCCAGGTGCCCACGATGGATGCCCTGCGCCAGGCGGCTCTGGAGCCCTTGCAGCGCATCCTGGATCGGGGCCAGCAGTCGGGCATTTTCCGCGCGGGCCTGGAAGCGGCCGATGTGCACTACCTGATCTCGGCCTTGTCCGGTTTTCGTGTGGACCACGCCTCCACCTGGGCGGGCTTGCTGCAGATTGACCTGCTGAGCGATCCCATCCGCAGCCGCCACCTGCAGTTGCTGCTGGATCAGCTGGACGCCATGGTGGCCCTCCAGCCCTGAGACGGCGACCGGTCTGCCGCGCCCTAGGGCGGCCGTCGCAGGGATGACAGAGGGTGTGAATACGTGCATCTACACTTATTCCTGCGCCCTGATGCACGGGGCCAATGGAGACCACGATGCCCCCCAAGTCTCCCCTGTCCACTGGGGCCACCACCTGCCCCACGCAGCCCGACAGCGGTGCGCCGTGCACCTGTTTCATGGTGCGCAGCCTGTCGCGCAAGATTTCCCAGCTGTACGACGACACCCTGGCGCCCAGCGGGCTCAAGGGCACGCAGTTCAGCCTGCTGGCCCAGGCGCGCGTGCGCAGGGGGCAAGAGCCCCTGAGCGTCTCGGCCCTGGCGCAGCGCCTGAATACCGACCGCACCACCATGACCCGCAACCTGCGCACCTTAGAGCAGGCTGGCCTGATTGCCCTGGTGCCCGGCAAGGATGCCCGCAGCCGCTGCGTGGTGCTGACCGCCGACGGTGACGCCCGCTACCGCCAGGCCTTGGGGCTGTGGAAGCAGGCCCAGGCCGAGGTGCGCGCCCTGTGCGGCGGCGACCAGATTGCCGCGCTGGAGCAGCTGGTGGGCCAGTTGCTGCCCCGACTGGCCCACGTGCAGGAGGTGGCATGAACGCCGCCGCAGCCCCAGGCGGCGTTGCCGGCCACCCCTTGCTGCGCGATGCCATCCTGCCCACGCTGTGGCGGCTGTCCCTGCCGAACATGGTGGCCATGGGCATGTCCGTGCTGGTGGCCGTGGCCGAGACCTATTACGTCGGGCGCCTGGGCACCACGGCGCTGGCGGCCATGGCTTTGGTGTTTCCGCTGGCCATGCTCACCCAGATGATGAGCAATGGCGCCATGGGCAGTGGCGTGTCGTCGGCCATCAGCCGTGCGTTGGGCAGTGGCGACCGCGACAAGGCCTCGGCCCTGGCCGTGCATGCGCTGGTGATTGGCGGTGTGGTGGGCGTGCTGTATTCGCTGCTGCTGGTGCTGTGCGGCAGCGTCTTCTACCGCTGGCTGGGCGGGCGCGGCGAGGTGCTGCAGGCCGCCACGGGCTTTGGCGCGGTGCTGTTCAGCGGGGCGGTGCTGGTGTGGCTGTGCAATACGCTGGTCTCGGTGGTGCGCGGCACGGGCAACATGCAGTGGCCTTCGGCCGTGCTGTTTGGGGTGTCGCTGCTGCAGATCGTGGTGGGCGGGGCGTTCGGCCTGGGGCTGGGGCTGGCACCGCGCTGGGGCATGGCCGGTGTGGCATTGGGCAATATCGTCGCCATGGCCGTGGCCGTCGTGGTGCTGGGCTGGTACCTGCTGCGCGGGCAGGACCGGCTGCTGCTGCGCTGGCGCGGCGCGCGCCTGTCGTGGCCCATGTTCCAGGACATCCTGCGTGTCGGCGCTCTGGCCTGCATCTCGCCGGTGCAGACCTCGCTGGCCGCTCTGGTGCTGACCGGCATGGTTGCACGGCTGGGGCCGGATGCCCTGGCTGGCTATGGGATTGGCCAGCGGCTGGAGTTTCTGCTGATTCCGATTGCCTTTGGCGTGGGGGTGGCGGCCGTGCCCATGGTGGGCATGGCCATGGGCGCCGGCCAGGTGGTGCGTGCGCGCAAGGTGGCGTGGACGGGCGCGTGGCTGGCCGCCGCCATCCTGGCCGTGCTGGGCCTGCTGGTGGTGCTGTGGCCCCGGTTGTGGTCCGGCATCTTCACCCAGGATGCTGCCGTGCTGGTGCATGCCGATGCCTATCTGCGCACCGTCGGCCCGGCGTTCGGCCTGTTCGGCATGGGGCTGGTGCTGTACTTCGCCTCGCTGGGCGCGGGCCATGTGCTGGGGCCGGTGTTGGCGGGCACGGTGCGGTTGCTGGTGGTCATCGTCGGCGGCAGCTGGCTGATGGCGGGCGCCACACCCAGCGCGCAGGGCCTGTTTGTGTTGGTGGTGGTGGCCATGGCGCTGTACGGCCTGTGCACGATCGCCAGTGTGTGGCGCACGCCATGGCATAAAAAATGAGCACCTGGCGCAGGTCTGGCAGCGTTTACACACTGATTGGTGTGTGAAATGCCGAGTGGGCAAACGCAAGCTGCTTCTGTTTTTGAAAGCGCACAGCCGGGGTGGACGAGGGCATGGCCAGCGCATGCGCGCGGTGCGTGCCCTGTGCCAGCAGGCACCGGTCCGGGGCGCGGACCAATTCCGCCATGCCCTGTGCCAGCATGGCCGCAGACCCCTGGCAGCGGGTTCCACGCGCGCCATGGCAGGCAGGCACTGCGGCCGGGCGCACAGGCCCGCAATGCAGCCTTGCGGACGATCTTTCGGCAAGATGCCTGCAAATAAAAGGAACTCACACGCCGTGGGGCACACCAATTTCTCAGAACTCTGCGGCGTGGGCTGAATTCGCAGCCCCGCCAGTCTGCAATCTTCACTGGGAGCTGGATACAGGTGCTTGGTCGTTCGTTTTCAAAAATTGTTCTGTGTGCAACCCTGGCCGTGTCGGCCGGCCTGGCTGGCGCTGCCGAATTCCGCAGCGTCAAGGGCGACAAGGCCAACATCCGGGCCGAACCCAACACCCGGTCCGAGATCGCGTGGGAGCTGACCCAGGGCTATCCGCTGGCGGTGGTCAAAAAGCAGGGCAACTGGCTGCAGGTCAAGGACATCGACGGCGTGTTGGGCTGGGTGTACCGGCCCGTCACCACCAACACCCCCCACTACCTGGTCAAGGTCAAGACCGCCAACCTGCGGGCCGGCATGGGCACCCAGCACCGCATCGTGGCCAAGCTCAAGAAATACGATGTGGTCAGAACCCTGGAGAAAAAGCAGGGCTGGGCCAAGGTGCGCACCAGCGAGGGCCAGCAGGGCTGGGTCTCGCAGAAGCTGGTCTGGGGCTGGTGAAAGCAGAAGGGGCCAGGTCCCTGGCTGCCGGGCGCTTCCACATGGCGCGCGGACGCGGGGCCTTCGCCCCTCCTTGTCGCGCTGTTGCCTGGCTGCCTTGGGGCGGTGCAGTACGGGAAAATTAGAGGTGCTGCAACAGGGCATCGGCAAGGCGCACAGCCTCATGCACTCAAAAAGGCCGCCAGAGTGAAGGCTGGGGCATCTGACATGTACCCCCAGATGCTCCAGGGCGGCACTCCTGCGTGGATTTTGGCGAGCTTGAACATGCACGTGACAGCGGGAGCAAAGAACAAGACCGCAAGCGGTGAAAACAACCGCACTCGACGATGTGCTGCTCCAGGATCCACAAAAGACTGATGCTTCTAAGAACGTGTTTACGATCTCCTGAGCAGTAGGGCCAGGAAAGCCAAGTGGACGAACTGCAGGCTGGTGTTCAAGAGCCGCTCGCAGTTCTTCCATAGCCTCCTGTTCTTGTCCAGCCAC
>NZ_JAZHFR010000010.1:0-76454 GCF_036541385.1 Comamonas sp. GCA5
GGCGCCGACGGCCAACCGCTGGCGGCGGCACTGCCCGCCGCCGCGACGGACACGCCCCAGCACCAGGCCCTGCGCTACCGCGTGCACGGCTGGATCAAGGGGCTGGAATACCACGCCCAGGCCGAGCTGAGCTGGCACACCGAGGACGGCCGCTACCTGGCGCGCCAGTCCATCAGCGCCTTCCTGCTGGGTTCGCTGGAGCAGACCAGCCGCGGCCGCATCGGCGCGGAGGGCTTCCAGCCCGAGCGCTTTGACGACCGCCGGCTGACCCGGCTGCGCAGCGCCACGCTGGACTGGGAGGCCCAGCTGGCCCGCTTCGAGCCCGAGCGCCCGCCGGCCGCCATCGGCCCCGGCACCCAGGACCGCCTGAGCGTGTTCCTGCAACTGTCCGCCCTGCTGGAGCACCTGCCCGCGCTGCGCGCGCCCGGCACCCTGGTGGAGATCCCCACCCTGGGATCGCGCAGCCTGCAGATGTGGCAGTTCCGCGTGCAGGACACCGACACCCTGGCGCTGCCCAGCGGCCCGCTGGCCACGCTGCGCCTGCAGCGCGCGCCCCAGTCCGGCGACCGCGAGCAGGCCCTGCTGTGGCTGGCGCCCGCGCTGGGCTACGCGCCGGTGCGCATCCAGATGCAGGAGTCCAATGGCGACCACCTGACGCTGACACTGCGCGAGCTGCCCTGAGGAACACGCAAAATAGCATCTGACGCTGATTCAGTCTGCGTCAGATGCCAATTTGGTCATGCATCCGTGCCACGCGCCGTGGCCATCCGGGCGGCCCTCAGCTGTCGCTGCCGTCCCCCTGCGGCGAGACCAGGGTCTGGTCGATCGCGCCAAACAGGCTCTGGCCATCCTTGCCCTTCATCTCGATGCGCACCGTGTCGCCAAACTGCAGAAAGCCGGTCGTGGCCTGCTCCTGCTGCTGCAGCTCCATGGCGCGCTTTTCCGCGATGCTGTGAAAGCCCTTGGACCATTCCGTGCGCCGTGCCGCGCCCCGGCCGCTGGTCACGCCCTGGTTGCTGACCACGCCACTGCCCACCACCGTGCCAGCGCGCAGGCTGCGCGTCTTGCAGGCCTGGGCCAGCAGCTGGCCGAAGTGGAAGGCCATGTCCTCGCCGGCCTCGCACATGCCCACCTTGCGCCCGTTCCAGCTGCTGTTCAGCGGCAGGTGCACGCGGCCACCGCGCCAGGCCTCACCCAGCTCGTCCAGCGTCACCGCCACCGGGCTGCAGCCCAGGGACGGCCAAGCGTGCACCGGCCCCCAGCCTGCCTCCGGCGGCGTGGGCATCAGCTGGCGCAGGTTCCAGCTGTTGCACAGCATCAGCAGGCGGATGCCGAACAGCGCCTGCTCGGGCGTGCTGCCCATCGGCACATCGCCGGTGATCGCAGCCAGGCCGGCGCCAAAATCCACGCCCAGGGCCGCGCTGGGCACCACCACCTCCTCGCAGGCGCCGGACAGGCTGTCGCCCGCGCCCTGGCGCAGTACGGGCTCGGTGCCGGGCAGCGCCCAGTCCGGCTGGGTCAGCGCCAGGTGCGAGGGATAGGCCCCGCCCTCCAGCCACTGGTAGGCGCGCGGCAGCGGTGCCATGCACTGCATGGGGTCAAAGGCGAAGGCATGCGGCGCGCGGCCGGTGTTCAGCTGGTGGTACAGGTCCTGCAGCTGGGGCGCCATGAAGCCCCAGTCGTCCAGCACCTGCTGCAGGCGCGAGGCAATGCCGGTGGCGTAATGGGCCAGCCGCAGGTCGCGCGAGACGACGACCAGTTGCCCGTCGCGGGAGCCGTCTTTGTAAGTGGCAAGTTTCATGTGCAATGCGGTGTAGACCGGAAGGCCATACAGCAGCACACGGCGTGGGCTGCTGTAAGAATGGAAGGGTGCGAGTGAGCCAATGCCCGTGGCGCCAGCCGCCCGGATGCGGCCCGCCAGCGGCGGCTGCAGGCTCACACTGCGTAAGCTGCAAATTCTAAGGTTCGCCCATGCCACTGCACCCTTGCTTCCGTGCCGCGCCTGTCTGGCGCCTGGGTCTGCTGACCCTGCTGTCCACCGCCGCTGCCCTGGGCGGCACGGCCAGCCATGCCCAGCCGGCCTCCGCGCCGATCGAGGTGCGCAACGCCCAGGGCACGCTGCGCCCCGAGGCCAGCCTGGCCTGGCGTGCGCCGGCGGCGGCGCGCCTGCAGTTCACGGTGCAGGGCAAGTTCAAGGGCCTGCCCTACCAGACCCGGGCCCAGCTGGACTGGCTGCCCCAGGGCCAGCGCTACGAAGCCGCGCAGGAGGTGCAAATCCCCGTGCTGGGCAGCCGGCGCCAGTCCAGCGTCGGCAGCATCGGCCCCCAGGGCCTGCAACCCGAAATCTTCCTGGACCGCAGCCGCAAGGAGTACAGCACCACCTTCGACGCCGCCGCGGGACAGATCCGTTTCAGCCGGGGCAGCGATCCGGCGCCCTGGCAGCGTGGCACCCAGGACCGCATGAGCGTGTTCTTCCAGGTGGCCGGCATGCTGGCCGCCGCGCCGCAACGCTACCCCGTGGGCACGCAGATCACGGTGCAGGCCGCCAGCAGCAGCCGGGTGGCTCCCTGGACCTTCACGGTGCGCGGCACCGAAGAACTGAAGCTGCCCGCCGGCCGCATGAGCGCCATCAAGCTGGAGCACAGCTCGGACAGCGGCGCGGCCGACGGCCTGCAGTCGGCACTGTGGCTGGCGCCCGGCCTGCAATACCTGCCGGTGCGCATCCGCATGCTCGAGGACGGCGGCCGCGACGAGCTGGACCTGAAGCTGCAGTCCCACAGCAAGCCCTGACCTGCGCCGACCGGGCCCGCCGTTGCGACCCGGCCATTCGTGGAATACTGGAGTTACCCGGTCGCCGCCGGGCACCTTGAAACTGACCGTCTCGCCCGCAACTGGCTGGCAGGGCCACCGCCCACCCGGCATGGCCCGCGAAACGGCAAGAGAGGAGGACCACCATGCAAATGCTTTACGACTCCGACACTTTTGTGGTGCTCCACTTGCAACCCGATCTCGGGCTGCCCGCAGAAATCCTGCTGACCGATGGCCAGACCAGCGCCCCCGGCCTGCCCCGCCACGGTTTTGAGATCGTGGACAAGCGCTCGGGCAAGGAGGTCTACCTGGACGGTTCCTGGGCCGAGCTGTTCCAGCAGCAGATCCAGCAGTGGCAGCGCGAATCGCCCAGCGAGGAAGAGGTCGAGGACACGCTGGAGCGCTACGCCCAGCTGGCGCAGAACCCCGTCGTGATGCACTGAGGGCTGCGCCGCGGGCGCACCGACCGCCCGGAGGGGGCGGCTCGGCGCCCGGGCCTAGATGCCCAGACCCAGGCTGTTGAGGCTTTCCTGGCGACGGCGCTGGGCCTCGCCTTCCAGCAGCACGGTGAATTCGCCCACCGGCAGGGGGCGGCTGCAGAAATAGCCCTGGTAGAAATGGCAGCCGTGCTGGCGCAGGAACTCCAGCTGCGCCGCGGTTTCCACGCCCTCGGCCAGCACTTCCATGCCCATGCTCTTGCCCATGGCGATCACCGCATGGCTGATGGCCATGTCGTCAGCGCTTTGCGGGATGTCGCGGATGAAGCTCTGGTCGATCTTGAGCAGGTCGATGGGGAAGCGCTTGAGGTGGGCCAGCGACGAATAGCCGGTGCCGAAGTCGTCGATCGCCAGGCGCAGGCCCAGGTCCTTGAGCCCGCGCAGCACCGTGAGCGCCTCGTCGGGGCGCGCGGCCAGCGCACTTTCGGTGATTTCCAGCTCCAGGCGCCCGGCGGGCAACCCCGAGCGCGCCAGCGCCTGGCGCGTGCAGCCGACGATGTCGGTCAGCAGGAACTGGTGCAGCGACAGGTTCACCGCGATCGAGATGTCGGGCAGGCCCTGGCTGCTCCAGGCCTGGGCCTGGCGGCAGGCCTCACCCAGCACCCATTCGCCCAGCGGGCCGATCAGCCCGGTGCTTTCCGCGACCGGGATGAAGCGCGCCGGGGAGATCATGCCGTCCACCGGGTCAAACCAGCGCACCAGGGCCTCGCAGCCGATCAGCCCCCCGGTGGCGATGTCGATCTGCGGCTGGTAGAACAGTTGCAGGTGCCCCTGGGCCACGGCATTGCGCAGCCGCGACTCCAGCGCAATGCGCTCGCGCGCGGCCTGGGTCATGTCCTCATTGAAGAAGCACCACTGGTTGCTGCCGCCCTTGCCATCCTTGGCGCCATACACCGCGGCGTGCGCGCCCTGCACCAGCAGGGCCGCATCCTGGGCGTGCTCGGGGTAGCAGCAGATGCCGGCACTGCCGCTGACCACCACGGCAAAGCCATCGGGGGATTTCCAGGGCTGGGCTGCCGCATGGATCAGGCGCTCGGCAATGTCCGAGGCCTCCTTGCGGTGCTTGAGGTGGCGCGTCAGCACCACGATCTCGTCGCCCGCCATGCGCGCGATCAGGTCCCCTGGCCGCAGAGCAGATTGCACCTGGCGCGCAATGTGGCGCAGCACCTCGTCGCCCACGGCGTGGCCGTAGCTGTCGTTCACGTCCTTGAAACGGTCCAGGTTCAGCAGGATGACCGCCATGCGCTCGCGCGTTTCGACCGCGTGGTGCACACAGCGCGTCAGCTCCTGCACGAACCAGTTGCGGTTGGCCAGGCCGGTCAGGGCGTCGCGGTGGGCCAGATGCTCCAGCTGCCGCTCGCGCTGCTTCTCCTCGGAAATATCGGTGAACATGCACACGTAGTGCGAGACATGGCCTTGCGGGTCGCGCACCGCGTTCAGCGACATGCGCTCCGGGAAGATTTCGCCGTTCTTGCGCTTGTTCCAGATTTCCCCGCGCCAGTGGCCACTGCGGTGCAGGCTGCTCCACATCTCGTCATAGAAGGCCTTGTCGTGCAGGCCGGACTTGAAGGTCGAGGGGCGCTTGCCGATCAGCTCCGCCGCCTCGTAGCCCAGCAGACGCGAGAAGGCCGGGTTGACCGACAGGATGTGGCTGTTGGCATCGGTCACCACGATGCCTTCGGCGGTGTTTTCCACCACGCTGGCCGCCAGCCGCAGGCGGTCTTCCTCGGCGCGCTGCTGGGTCTTGTCGGTGATGATGCCGGAGAAGCGCACGGGCTGGCCGCGGTCGTCCAGGTGGCGGGTGCCGCGGGCCTCGAACCAGCGGTAGGCCCCGTCAAAGCACAGCACGCGGGCCGTCACCACAAACGGCACGCCCTGCTCCAGCGTGGCCTGGGCCGCCTGGCCCACCATGGCGCGGTCGTCCGGGTGGATGCGCGGCTTGAAGCGAAACTCCTCCGAAAAGTTGCAGCCCTCGTAGCGCATCAGCTTGGCCACGCCCTGCGAGAAGGTGTGGCGCCGCTGGGCCATGTCCCAGTCCCACATGCCGCTGCCGCTGCCATCCAGCGCCAGGCGCAGCTTTTCCTCGCTGGCCTCCAGGGCCTGGCGGTCGGCGCTGCGCCGCGCCTCGGCGCGCATGGTCCGCAGCACCAGCCAGGCCGCGTAGCAGCCCGACAGCAGCACGAACACATAGTCCTGCCCTTGCTGCAGCAGCAGGTACAGCGCACGGTCCTGCACCAGCTGCGGCATGATCGCGTCCCCTGCGCCAAACCACAGCAGGCCGACCACCAGATACAGCACCAGCGCCCGCCAGGGTGCCAGATGCGGGACTGCGTCCTCATGTTGCATGTATTCCCTCAATCCCCTCTTGACCCCGGCCATGCTGCGACAATTGCCCCCGCTATGACCCAAGCCTACATCCTTACTCTGTCCTGCCCCGACCGCCGTGGTCTGGTGCATGCCGTCTCCGGCTTCCTGCTGGAGCAAGGCGCCAACATCGAAGAAGCTTCCCAATTCAACGACAGCGCCACCGGTCTGTTCTTCATGCGCGTGCAGTTTGCCTGCGAGCACACCGACCTGGCCGGCCTGAAGGCGGCCACCGCCGTCATGGCCGACACCTACGAGATGAAGTGGAGCCTGCACGCCGAGTCGGAGCGCATGAAGACCGTGCTGATGGTCAGCCGCCAGGGCCACTGCCTCAACGACCTGCTGTTCCGCTGGAAATCCGGCCTGCTGCCCATCGACATCAAGGCCATCATCAGCAACCACCGCGACTTCTACCAACTGGCCGCCAGCTACAACATCCCGTTCCACCACATCCCGGTGACTGCCGCCACCAAAGCCCAGGCCGAAGCCAAGCAGTTCGAGATTATCGAGGCGGAAGGGGCCGAGCTGGTCGTTCTGGCCCGTTATATGCAGGTCCTGTCTAATGACTTGTGTCAAAAACTGTCCGGACGTGCGATCAACATCCACCACAGTTTCCTGCCCAGCTTCAAGGGTGCCAAGCCCTACTACCAGGCGCATGACCGTGGCGTGAAACTGATCGGCGCTACCGCCCACTACGTGACCGCGGATCTGGACGAAGGCCCGATCATCGAGCAGGACGTGGCCCGTGCCGACCACACCGACACCGTGGAAGACCTGACCGCCCGCGGCCAGGACACCGAAAGCCAGGTGCTGGCGCGTGCCGTGAAGTGGCACAGCGAACACCGTGTGCTGGTCAACGGCCACAAGACCGTGGTCTTCCGCTGAGCGAAGCACATCGCAGCAGCTAGCGCTTGTCGTTGCTGGGTTTCCGTAGGTTTTCACCCTTGAAATCAGCAACCGCAAGCGCTTCTTGCTTTTAAAACCGCAGCAACCGCCCCGCGCCATGTCCACACCCCGCAGCAACGGCCAGCGCCCCAGCCGCTTCTTTGACAGCCGCTCGGCCCGGCGCATCCCGCCAATCCAGTGCCTGCTGACCTTTGAAGCCCTGGCGCGCCTGCGCAGCGTGACGCTGACGGCCGAGGAGCTCAGCGTCACGCCCAGCGCGGTCAGCCACCGCGTGCGCCAGCTGGAGCAGGTGCTGGGCACACAGCTGTTCGGGCGCACGGACTTTTCGCTGACCACCGACGGCCAGAACTACCTGCAGCAGGTGCGCGAAGGCCTGGGGGCGCTGCAATGCTTCCCCAACCACCCGGTGGCCAGCGGCCGCGCGCGGCTGAAGATCGCCGTCACGCCGACCTTTGCGCGCTGCATGCTGATCCCGCGCCTGGCGCAGTTCACCGAGGCCTACCCCGAGATCGACCTGACGCTGCAGGTCGCCATCCCGCTGCTGGACGTGGTGGCCGAGGATGCCGACCTGATGGTGCGCTACGGCGTTGGCCATTACGCGGACGTGGAGCACCTGGAGATCGCCCGCGACGTCTACACGCCCGTGGCCTCGCCCAGTTTTCTGCGCCAGCACGGCCCCATCACCAAGCCCGAGGACCTGCAGGAGCTGCCGCTGCTGCGCAGCCCGCTGGAATCCTGGCGCCCCTGGTTCCAGGCTGCCGGCCTGGACTGGGCCGAGCCCAGCGAGGGCTCGCAGTTCAACGATGTGGGCCTGCTGTGCGACGCCGCCGCCGCCGGCATGGGCGTGGCGCCGGTGCGCCTCAAACTCGGGGCCCCTGGCTGGACAACGGCACCTTGGTGCGCCTGTTCGACCTGGACGTGGCCAGCCCCCATGCCCACTACCTGTGTTGGCGCACCGGCACCATGGACCGCTGGGAATGCCAGGCCTTCGCCGAGTGGCTGGCCAAGACCGTGGGCTGATGATTTTTTGAGCTAAATTGGCACTTAACACAAGCAGGACGAGCGTCAGCAGCTCCTGCTTTTGAAGTACCTGGATGCCCCCGGCGTCGTGCCGGTGGCGCTTTCACAGCCGCTTGCCAAAAAAATCACAGCACCGCGCCACGGCTTGCCCTACAGTCGGCGCCATGACCAGCCCCAGCCTTTCTGAACGCGCCACCCGCCAGGCCGAAGTCGTGGCCGCCCTGCGCCAGCATGTGCCCGAGCACGCCCTGCTGTGGAATGCCGAAGACACCACACCGTACGAGTGCGACGGCCTGACCGCCTACCGCCAGCGCCCGCTGGTGGTCTGCCTGCCCGAGACCTATGACCAGGTCCAGGCGGTGCTCAAGGCCTGCCACGCCGTCAACGTACCCGTGGTGGCACGCGGCGCGGGCACCGGCCTGTCCGGCGGCGCCATGCCCCACGCCCTGGGCGTGACGCTGTCGCTGGCCAAGTTCAACCAGATCCTCAAGGTCGATGCCTACAGCCGCACGGCCGTGGTGCAGTGCGGCGTGCGCAACCTGGCCATCAGCGAGGCCGCTGCGCCCTACGGCCTGTACTACGCCCCCGACCCCAGCAGCCAGATCGCCTGCACCATCGGCGGCAACGTGGCCGAGAACTCCGGCGGCGTGCACTGCCTGAAATACGGGCTGACGGTGCACAACGTGCTGAAGGTCAAAGGCTTCACCATCGAGGGCGAACCGGTCGAGTTCGGCTCCGACGCGCTGGACGCGCCCGGCTACGACCTGCTGGCCGCCATGATCGGCAGCGAGGGCATGCTGGCCGTGGTGACCGAGGTGACCGTCAAGCTGATCCCCAAGCCGCAGCTGGCGCGCTGCATCATGGCCAGCTTCGATGACGTGCGCAAAGCCGGCGACGCCGTGGCCGCCGTGATCGCGGCCGGCATCATCCCGGCCGGGCTGGAGATGATGGACAAGCCCATGACGGCCGCGGTGGAAGACTTCGTCAAGGCCGGCTACGACCTGACGGCCGAGGCCATCCTGCTGTGCGAATCCGATGGCACGCCCGAAGAGGTGGAGGAAGAGATCGCCCGCATGAGCGAGGTGCTGCGCGCCGCCGGCGCCACGGCCCTCAGTGTGAGCCAGAGCGAGGAGGAACGCCTGCGCTTTTGGAGCGGGCGCAAGAACGCCTTCCCCGCCAGTGGCCGCATCAGCCCCGACTACATGTGCATGGACTCAACCATCCCGCGCAAGCGCCTGGCCGACATCCTGCTGGCCATCCAGGAGATGGAAAAGAAGTACCAGTTGCGCTGCGCCAACGTGTTCCACGCCGGCGACGGCAACCTGCACCCGCTGATCCTGTTCGATGCCAACGACGCCGACGAGCTGCACCGCTGCGAACTGTTCGGCGCCGACATCCTGGAGACCAGCGTGGCCATGGGCGGCACGGTGACCGGCGAGCACGGTGTGGGCGTGGAAAAGCTCAACAGCATGTGCACCCAGTTCACCACCGAGGAGAACCAGCAGATGTTCGCCCTGAAGGCCGCCTTCGACCCGGCCGGCCTGCTGAACCCCGGCAAGGTCATCCCCACGCACAACCGCTGCGCGGAGTACGGCAAGATGCTGGTGCGCGGCGGCCAGATCAGCCACCCGGACCTGCCCAGGTTCTGAGCGGCCCAGCGCCCGCCTGCCACATCGTTTGCAGCCCCGGGCGGCCTCTGCGTGCAGATGCGCTCGGCGGCGGGCGCTGCCCGAGACCACCACCACGGGGCCATCCCCGCGCCACGGGGACCCGATACGCCGCCCTGACCACGGCGGCGCCGGGCACAGGGCGGATGCGCCCAGGGCCCGTGGCACCTGGGGCCTGCAAAGCGCTTTTCACCACCGCAGCCCCACGCAACCACGCGCTCCCTGACCCTCTTCCCGCGCCAACTGCGCGAAATCCCGCTGTGCGAACCCCGGCCCTTGCTCTACAAGGGCGGGAGGACGGACCAACGAGGAGGCGCCATGGCCAGTGGAGGCGGTGATTGGAAAGACATGTACAACGCGGCCGAGCGCGGCGATGCGGCCTGCGTGCGCTACCACCTGAGTGCCGGGGTGGACGTCGACTACCAGCACCCCGAGGTGATGCAGACGGCCCTGATCGCCAGCCTGCTGCAGGGCCATACCGAGGTCGCACGTCTGCTGCTGGAGCACGGCGCCGACCCCAACCTGCCCGCGGAACTGGGCAGCCTGAGCCCGCTGCAGGCCGCGCAGTCCCGCGGCCATGCCGAGCTGCTGCCGCTGCTGCAGGCCTACGGGGCCGTCGCCCGCCCGGCCCCGGCACCCGTCTGGTGGCAACGCTGGCTGCCCCTGTGAACGCATGCCCCACGCTGCGGCCAACCCGACAGTATGGCCGCAGCGTGCAACTTTGGAAACATCCCCCGGGGGCTAACCCTAGTGGCACCGCAGGCCTTTGCCCACACCACGCTGCAAAGCTGCAACACTAGACCGGTGAACCCCGCCAACCCGCACCGGGCGGCCTTGCAGCCCGGCGCTGCCACCGCTTCCTGCGCCACCGACTGCAGACCTTGTACAGCCCGCCACCGCCCTGCGGTGGCGCCGCAGGCTGGCGGGACCTTGTTGTGCCCCCGCGGCCAGCGGCCCGTTTCACTTCCGTGCTTGCCATGAACACCTCCGTTTGCCTGCCCCCTGCCGTTCCCGTCCGCCTGGCGGTGTCGCTGGCGTGCACCCTGCTGCTGGGGGGCTGCGCCCCTGGCGCGCCGTCCCTGGCGCAACCCGACCCCGGCGTGCTGCCCGGCCAGTGGCCCTCCGACAGCCATGCCACCCCGGTGACCGCCGCCTTGCCCGACTGGCAGCAGTGGGTGCAGGACCCCACGCTGGCCCAGTTGCAGACCCAGGCCCTGGCCCACAACCGCGACCTGCGCCTGGCGCTGCTGCGGGTCGAAGAGGCGCGCGCCGTGCACGGCCTGCAGCGTGCCGACCGGTTTCCGACGGTGGCCGTCGGCAGCAGCCATGCCCGGGCCCGCGTACCCGGCGATCTGAACGTCAGCGGCCGCCCGGTCACCGGCAGCGACCATGAAGTCTTCGTCGGCCTCAACAGCTGGGAGCTGGACCTGTGGGGCCGCGTGCGCAGCCTGGACGAGGCCGCCCTGCAGCAGTACCTGGCGAGCGCCGCCGGGGCCCGGGCCGCCCAGTTGACGCTGCTGGGCCAGGTGGCGCGCAGCTACCTGGCGCTGCGCGAGACCGACGAGCGCCTGCACCTGGCGCGCAGCACGCTGGACACCCGGGCCGAGACCCAGCGCATCTTCACGCGCCGCCACGAGGTCGGCAGCACCTCCAAATACGCGCTGACCCAGGTGCAAAGCCTGTACAACCAGGCCCATGCCCTGGTGGTGCAGCTGCAGCAGGCGCGCGCGCAGCAGGTCCATGCCCTGGGCCAGCTCACGGGCCAGGCGATCGACCCGCTGCCCGCCCTGCCACCGGGTGCCGCCATCCTGGGCGAGGTCCCGGCCGGCCTGCCCTCCCACCTGCTGCAGGCGCGGCCCGACATCGTTGCCGCCGAGCACCAGCTGCAGGCCGCCCACGCCCAGGTGGCGGCCGCCCGCGCGGCCTTCTTCCCGCGGATTGCGCTGACCGGCAGCTTCGGCACGGCCAGTGCCCAGCTGGACGGCCTGTTTGAGAGTGGCAGCAAGGCCTGGACCTTTGCCCCCAGCATCTCCCTGCCCATCCTCGACGGGGGACGCCGCCGCGCCAACCTGGACCTGGCCACGGTGCGCCAGCACAGCGCCGTGGCCAGCTACGAGCGCAGTGTGCAGACCGCCTTCCGCGAGGTGGCCGATGCCCTGTCGGCGCGCCACTTCCTGGCGCAGCAGCTGCGCGTGCAGCAGGACAACCTGCAGGTGCTGCAGGAGCGCAACCGCCTGGCCCAGCTGCGCTATGACAACGGCGCCTCGCCCTACCTGGACGTGCTGGATGCCCAGCGCGAGCTGCTGGGCGCCGCGCAGCAGGCGGTGCAGGTGGCCTACGCCCTGCAGGCCGCCCAGGTCAGCCTGTACACCGCCCTGGGGGCGCCCCGCCGGCACCGACCGCCAGCGCCCCTCCGCCGTCACCCCCTAACCGACCGCATTGCCCACCATGCCCATCGCACCCACCACCCGCAAAACCCTCACCACCGTCGCGATTGCCGCGGCCCTGCTGCTGGCCGCTGGCTACGCCTGGCAGCAATGGCAGGCCAGCCAGGTCGATGCCGGCCTGGCCAGCGGCAACGGCCGCATCGAAGCCACGGAGATCGACGTCGCCACCAAGCTCGGCGGCCGGGTCGAAGAGATCCTGGTCACCGAAGGCGCCTTTGTGAAAGCCGGCGAGCCGCTGGCGCGCATGCAGATCCACACCCTGCAGGCCCAGCATGCCGAGGCCGTGGCCGGCAAGGACCGGGCCGAGCACAACGTGGCCGCCGCCCGCGCCCAGGTGGCGCTGCGCGAAAGCGACCACGCCGCCGCCCTGGCCCTGGTGACCCAGCGCGAGGCCGAGCTGGACGCCGCACAGCGCCGCCTGGCGCGCTCCGAAACCCTGGCCAAGGAAGGCGCCAGCGCCGTGCAGGAGCTGGACGATGACCGCGCCCGCATGCGCAGCGCCCAGGCCGCACTGAAGGCCACCCAGGCCCAGGCGGCGGCCGCCAAGGCGGCCATTGAGGCGGCCAAGGCCCAGGTCACCGGCTCGGTCTCGGCCGTGACCGCCGCTGCGGCCACCGTGCAACGGATTGATGCCGAGCTCGACGACAGCACGCTGACCGCCCCGCGCGACGGGCGCGTGCAGTTCCGCCTGGCCCAGCCCGGCGAGGTGCTGGGGGCCGGCGGCAAGCTGCTGAACCTGGTGGACCTGTCGGACGTGTACATGGGCTTCTTCCTGCCCGAGACCGTGGCCGGCCGCGTGGCCCTGGGCGCCGAGGTGCGCATCGTGCTGGACGCCGCGCCACAGTGGGTGATCCCCGCCAAGGTCAGCTTCGTGGCCAGCACCGCCCAGTTCACGCCCAAGACCGTGGAGACCGCCAGCGAGCGCCAGAAGCTGATGTTCCGCGTCAAGGCGCAGATCGACCCGCAGCTGCTGCAAAAGCACCTGCGCCAGGTGAAGACCGGCCTGCCCGGCCAGGCCTGGGTGCTGGCCGAGCCCGGTGCCCAGTGGCCCGCCCACCTGCACGTGAAGCTGCCGGAGTAAGCGCGCATGACGGTGGCGCCCCCCCCTTCCCGCCTCGCGGTGGCCCGACTGCAGGACGTGCGCCTGCGCTATGGCAGCACCGAGGCGCTGCGCGGCATCACGCTGGAGATTCCCGCCGGCGGCATGGTTGGCCTGATCGGGCCGGACGGCGTGGGCAAGTCCAGCCTGCTGTCGCTGCTGGCCGGTGCCCGCGCGGTGCAGGACGGCCAGGTCTGGGCCCTGGGCGGCGACATGCGCAGCCAGGCGCACCGCGAGGCCGTGTGCCCGCGCATCGCCTACATGCCGCAGGGGCTGGGCAAGAACCTCTATCCCACGCTGTCGGTCGAGGAGAACCTGCAGTTCTTCGCCCGCCTGTTCGGCCATGACGCGGCCGAGCGCCGTGCCCGCATCGACGACCTGACGCAGAGCACCGGGCTGAAGAAATTCCTGGCGCGCCCGGCCGGCAAGCTGTCGGGCGGCATGAAGCAGAAGCTGGGCCTGTGCTGCGCGCTGATCCACGACCCCGACCTGCTGATCCTGGACGAACCCACCACCGGCGTGGACCCGCTGGCGCGCGCCCAGTTCTGGGACCTGATCCGCCGCATCCGCAGCACCCGCCCGCACATGAGCGTGCTGGTGGCCACGGCCTACATGGACGAAGCCCAGCGCTTCGACTGGCTGGTGGCCATGGACGACGGCCAGGTGCTGGACACCGGCACCCCGGCCGAGCTGCTGGCGCGCACCGCCACGCAGTCGCTGGAGGCGGCCTTCATCGCCCTGCTGCCCGAGGCCAAGAAGCGCGGCCATGCCGCGGTGGAAATCCCGCCGCTGCAGGCCGACGACCAGGACATCGCCATCGAGGCCCAGGACCTGACCATGCGCTTTGGCGACTTTGTCGCCGTGGACCATGTGAACTTCCGCATCCGCCGCGGCGAGATCTTCGGCTTCCTCGGCTCCAACGGCTGCGGCAAGTCCACCACCATGAAGATGCTGACCGGGTTGATGCCGGCCAACGCAGGCCAGGCCTGGCTGTTCGGCAACGCGGTGAATCCCAATGACATCGCCACGCGCCGGCGCGTGGGCTACATGTCGCAGGCGTTCTCGCTGTATGGCGAGCTGACGGTGGAGCAGAACCTGGTGCTGCACGCCCAGCTGTTCCACGTGCCCGAGGCCGAGGTGCCGGCGCGCGTGCAGGAGATGCTGGAGCGCTTCGGCCTGACCGCCGAGCGCCGCGAGCTGCCCGAGCGCCTGCCGCTGGGCCTGCGCCAGCGCCTGTCGCTGGCCGTGGCCATGGTGCACCGGCCCGAGCTGCTGATCCTGGACGAGCCCACCTCGGGCGTGGACCCGGTGGCGCGCGACCAGTTTTGGCGCCTGCTGGTGGAGCTGTCGCGCCGCGACCAGGTGACCATCTTCATCTCCACCCACTTCATGAACGAGGCCGCGCGCTGCGACCGCATGTCGATGATGCACGCCGGCAAGGTGCTGGACAGCGACACGCCCGCCGCCCTGGTCGCCAAGCGCGGCGCGGCCACGCTGGAGGAGGCCTTCATCGGCTACCTGGTCGAAGCCTCGGGCGAGGCCGCACCAGACCTGGACGCAAAACCCGAAGCAACCAGCGCAAGCTCTGCGCCAGCTTCAGGCACAAAACCATCTGAAAGCCTTGCCGAATCAGCGGCGACCGCTCCTGCTTCTGAAGCTGCACGCCCCGCCCGCTTCAGCCTGCAGCGGCTGTGGAGCTATCTGTGGCGCGAAACCCTGGAGCTGCAGCGCGACCCGGTGCGCGCCACCATGGCGCTGGCCGGCTCGCTGGTGCTGATGGTGGTGATCGGCTTCGGCATCAGCATGGACGTGGAAGACCTGCGCTTTGCCGTGCTGGACCGCGACCAGAGCACGCTGAGCCAGAGCTACACGCAAAGCCTGTCGGGCTCACGCTACTTCGTCGAGCAGCCACCGCTGCACAGCTACGAAGAGCTGGACCGGCGCATGAAAAGCGGCGAACTGTCGCTGGCCATCGAGATCCCGCCCGGCTTTGGCCGCGACGTGCTGCGCGGCCGCCCGGTGGCCGTGGGCGCCTGGTTTGACGGCGCCATGCCGCAGCGCGGCGAGACCGTGAAGGGCTATGTGCAAGGCATCCACCAATACTGGCTGGTGCAGCAGGTGCGCGAGCGCACCGGCCTGCGCATGGGCACCCAGGTGGCGATCGAGACACGCTTTCGCTACAACCCCGATGTGAAGAGCCTGCCCGCCATGGTGCCCGCCGTCATCCCCATGCTGCTGCTGATGTTCCCGGCCATGCTGACGGCCCTGGCCGTGGTGCGCGAGAAGGAGCTGGGCTCCATCGTCAACCTCTATGTCACCCCGGTCACGCGGCTGGAGTTCCTGCTGGGCAAACAACTGCCCTATGTGGCCCTGGCGCTGCTCAACTACCTGCTGATGTGCGCCATGGCGGTGTTCGCCTTCGGCGTGCCCATGACCGGCAGCTTCATGGCGCTGACGCTGGCGGCCCTGCTGTTTGCCGTCATCGCCACCGGCATGGGCCTGCTGGCCTCGGCCGTCACGCGCAGCCAGATCGCGGCGCTGTTCTTCGCCATGCTGGGCACGCTGATCCCGGCCACGCAGTTCTCGGGTCTGACCGACCCGGTCAGCTCGCTGGAAGGCACGGGCCGCTGGATCGGCGAGATCTACCCCGCCACCCACATGTTCGCCATCAGCCGCGGCGTGTTCAGCAAGGCCCTGGGCCTGCACGAGCTGACCAGCGCCTACCTGCCGCTGCTGCTAGCCATTCCCGTGATCATGGGCATCGCCATCTGGGCCTTGCCCAAGCAAGAGAAGTGATGCGACACCCCCCTTTGGCGCTGCGCGCCTTCCCCCCGCTCTCGCACCGCTTCGCGCTGCGGGCAGGGGGACGACAGCCTCGCTGCGGGGCGGCCCTGGCTCGCTGTCACTGGCGAATGGGGACTCGGTATGCGACATGCCATACCAGCAGCGCCTTCGCCTCTGCATCTTCTTTGGCTGTCTGCCAGAGCGAGCCCGCGCAGCGCAGCGGGGCGCCGGTCGCGCGCCACAACGCCCAGACAGCGCTGCAGGCGCGGCGTGGGCCCGCAGACAGTACTTGGGGATGGCCAGGGCCTGCAACCAAGCCTGCGGCGCTGTCTGGGCGCCCCCGCACGAATCACTTACCAAGGCCACCACAAAACGGCGCTTCGGCCCCTGTGAAGTATTGGAAAAACTGCCATGCTGCATAGTTTGAAAAACATCTGGCGCCTGGGCGTCAAGGAATTGTGGAGCCTGTGGCGCGACCCGGTGATGCTGGTGCTCATCGTCTACACCTTCACCGCCTCGGTCTACACCGCCGCCTCGGCCATGCCCGAGACGCTGCACCACGCGCCCATCGCCATCGTCGACCAGGACCAGTCGCCGCTGTCGGCGCGCATTGCCTCGGCCTTCTACCCGCCGCAGTTCATGCCGCCGCAGATGCTGGACTGGCAGCAGGTGGACCCGGGTATGGACGCCGGCACCTTCACCTTCGCGCTGACCATTCCGCCCGGCTTCCAGCGCGACGTGCTGGCCGGCAGGAAGGCCGAGCTGCAGCTGAACGTGGACGCCACGCGCATGAGCCAGGCGTTCTCGGGCAGCGGCTACATCCAGCAGATCGTGCTGGCCGAGATCAACGAATTCACCCAGCGCCACCGCAGCGCCAGCACGCTGCCGGTGGAGCTGGAGCTGCGCGCGCGCTTCAACCCGTCGCTGAACAAGATCTGGTTCGGCGGGCTGATGCAGATCATCAACAACGTGACCCTGCTGTCCATCATCCTGACCGGCGCGGCGCTGATCCGCGAGCGCGAGCACGGCACCATCGAGCACCTGCTGGTGATGCCGGTCACGCCCACCGAGATCATGCTGGCCAAGGTCTGGTCCATGGGCGCCGTGGTGCTGGTGGCGGCCGGGGTGTCGCTGAACCTGGTGGTGCGCGGCTTTCTGCAGGTGCCGATCGAGGGCAGCATCCCGCTGTTCATGGCCGGCGCGGCGCTGTGCCTGTTCGCCACCACGGCCATGGGCATCTTCATGGCCACGGTGGCGCGCTCCATGCCGCAGTTCGGCCTGCTGATGGTGCTGACGCTGCTGCCGCTGCAGTTGCTGTCGGGCGGCATGACGCCGCGCGAATCCATGCCCCAGCTGGTGCAGGACATCATGCTGCTGGCACCGACCACGCACTTCGTCGAGCTGGGCCAGGCCATCCTCTACCGCGGCGCCGGGCTGGGGGTGGTGTGGAAGCCCTTCCTGGCGCTGGCCGCCATCGGCAGCGTGCTGTTTGCGCTGTCGCTGGCGCGCTTTCGCAAGACCATCAGCCAGATGGCCTGAGCGCGGCGGCGCCCGGCGGCAGAAGCCGGGTGCCGCACGCGCCTACCCGCATCGCGCCACAATGCGGGCTTTGACGCAGACCGCCGTGCCGCACCCATGACTGAAGCAAGCTTTGAAGAACACCTGCAATCCGGCAACGCCATGGTCGCCCGGGCCCAGCAGGCCGCGACCGTCGACTTCCAGCAGGCCCGCGCCCTGTGGCAGCAGGCCGGCCAGCACTTCTTCCACGCCCACAAGGCCGACCCCGACCACGCCGAAGCGGCCTTCCGCCTGGCCCAGGCCTGGATGGCCGAGGCCCTGGCGCTGCAAAAGGAAGGCTCGGCCAACGCCCTGGTGATGTGGTCCAACGCCGCCGCACAGTGCGAGCAGGCCTTCGACCTGGACCCGGACAACGGCCGCGTCGCCATGACGGCCGCCAGCTGCCACCACTTTGCCGGCGAGCACGACGCCGCCAAGGCCTGGAAGCAGATCGGCGAGCACCTGCTGCAAACCCAGGCGCCCGACGCAGACGGCGTCTGACATCCTGCGCTGCATAAAAAAAGAGCACCCCGCGCAGGGTGCTCTTTGCTTTCAGGCATGCAATGCCCTCAAAGGCTCGAAAGATGAGCGCCAGGCGCTCTCATTTTCTAGGCCTTCCGGTCAACGCAGGCCCGCAGCGCGGTAGACCTGTTGCAGCTGCGCCAGATTGCCCAGCAAGGCGGTCGGGCCGGCGCTGCCCAGCAGGTACCAGCCCTTGGGGTCCAGAAACACCACCTGGCCCTTGCGGCCGGCCTGCGTGCCGCGCACCTGGGCGTTGTCGAACACCTGCTGCGACGGGATGAGGGCGCCGCCGCCGGGCGCCGAGCCAGTGGCCGCGTTGCGGTCGATCACATAGATCCACGCCGGGTCGAGCCGGGCCACCGCGTCCAAGTCGTACACCGCGCCGCGCGCCGGCAGGTCCTGGGCGCGGAGTGCCGAGCGGGCCCCCAGCACATCGAACAGGAAACCGAAGCGCGAGCCCGGGGCGTTCGGCAGGATGCGCTCGTTCACCGCCATCAGCAGCAGGCCCGGCTCGGCCTGGGCCGCCAGGTGGCGCACCACGCCCACCTCGCGCTCCAGGCGCGCCAGCAAGGCCTGGCCCTTGGCCGGCTGGCCCGACAGCTGGGCCAGCTGCGTGATGTTGCGCGCCATGTCCTGCAGCAGGTGGTCGCCGCGCACGCTGAAATCCAGCGTCGGCGCGATTTTGTCCAGCCCCTCGTACTTGGCCGCGGAACGGCCGCCGACGATGATCAGATCGGGGCGGATCTGGCTCAGCGCGGCGTAATCGGGCTCGAACAGCGAGCCCGCCACGGTGTAGCGCGCATCGCGCATAACCCGCCAGATAGGGCGGCAGTTGGGCCTGGGGCACGCCGCGCACCGCCATCCCCAGTGCCTGCATGGTGTCCATGCGTGGCCAGGTCGTAGACCACCACGCGCAGGGTCCGCTGCGGCACCGCCGTGGCGCCCTGCGCATGCTGCACCAGCACCGTGGACGGTGCCGCCCAGCCCACTGGTACCGCCAGCCCTGCCACCATGGCCGCCACCCAGGTGCGACGTTGTAGAACCCGCATTTCAACTCCTTGTTCACAGGCCCGCCGACCCGCCCTGGCACCGTCACAGCCTGTGACAAATACACAACAAATCGGCAACGGCCGCAGGGGGACTCGGGAGATACCCTGATCGTTAAATAGAATAGTAATGAGAATTGATCTCAATACATATTTTACAAACCATGCCATCTTCCTCCCAAAAAATGCGCCGTTTCGCGCTGTCGGCCGTGGCCCTGGCCGCGCACAGCCTGGTCTTTGCCCAAGGCACCACCGCCCCGGACACCGCCGCCACGCTGTCCGAAGTCCGGGTGCTCGGCACCGCCGAAGACGAGGCGCGCCAGGCCCTGGGCACGTCCATCATCACGGCCGAGGACATCGCCCGCAGCCCGGTCAGCAACGACCTGTCGGAAATCATCCGCACCATGCCCGGCGTCAACCTGACCGGCGCCGGCTCCAGCGGCGCCTATGGCAACCAGCGCCAGATCGACCTGCGCGGCATGGGCCCCGAGAACACCATGATCCTGATCGACGGCAAACCCGTGATGTCGCGCGAGGCCGCACAGATGCGCCGCACCGGCGAGCGCGACACGCGCGGCGATACCAACTGGGTGCCAGCCGAGCAGATCGAGCGCATCGAAGTGATCCGCGGCCCGGCCGCTGCACGCTATGGCTCGGGCGCAGCCGGGGGGGTCGTCAACATCATCACCAAGAAGCCGCAAAAGCAGCTGTCGGGCTCCGTCACGGTCTACTACCAGCAGCCCGAGGACAGCCAGGAAGGCGGCTCCAACCGCCTGGGCTTCAACCTGAGCGGCCCCATCGGCGAGGCCCTGTCTTTCCGCCTGTACGGCAACGTCGCCAAGACCGAGGGCGATGACATCGGCATCAACGGTCTGGACGCCAACGGCCTGCCGCTGGCCGCCGGCCGCGAAGGCAACCGCAACCGCGATCTCAACGCCCTGCTGCGCTGGGACCTGACGCCCGACCAGGTGCTGGAGTTTGAGGCCGGCTTCAGCCGCCAGGGCAACATCTACGTGGGCGAAGTCCCGCAGAGCACCAACGCGGCGAACACCGCCCTCATCAAGGAGCTGGCGGAGAACGGGGCTGAACTGCGCCGCACCTACCGCCAGACGGCCTCGGTCACGCACCGCGCCAACCTGGGGGAGCTGGGCAAGTCGCGCGTCATCTTCCAGTACGAGAACACGCGCAACAGCAACTGCAAGAAGAATGCCGCTGGCGGCCCCGAAGGCAGCTGCACCGGACCGCTGGAGTTCGTGGAATCCGAACAGCAGAACTACTTCCTCAGCGGGGAGCTGAACACCCCGCTGAAACTGGGCGGCCTCAACCAGATGCTGACCAGCGGCCTGGAAGTGCGCCACCAGAGCCTGGACGACCCCAATGCCACGCAGCAGAACGCGCCCACCGGACCCATCACCGCCTCGTCCAAGAGCCAGGCCAAGTCGCTGGCCCTGTACCTCGAAGACAACATCGAGATCAGCCCGGCCTTCATCCTGACACCGGGCCTGCGCTTCGACCACCACCAGGACTTCGGCAACAACTGGAGCCCCAGCCTGAACGCCAGCTATGAGCTGTCGTCCGACTGGACGGTCAAGGGCGGCATCGCGCGCGTGTTCAAGACCCCCAACCTGTACCAGTCCAACGCCAACTACTGGTACACCACCATGGGCAACGGCTGCCCCACGGGTGTGACCGGCCCCTGCTACATCCAGGGCAACCCCAGCCTGGATGCGGAAATCAGCGTCAACAAGGAACTGGGGGTGGCCTGGAACAACCACCAGGGCTGGGAGTCCAGCCTGACCTATTTCCGCAACGACTACCGCAACAAGATCGTGGCGGACATGAACGCCGGCGCCGTGGTCGACCAGGGCACCTACCGCTACTTCCAGTGGAACAACGCCGGCAAGGCCGTGGTCGAAGGCCTGGAAGGCAATCTGAACATCCCGCTGCTGGGCAGCTCGGGCAGCACGCTGAAGCTGATCAACAACTTCACCTGGATGAACAAGAACCACAGCAAGGACACCGACCAACCGCTGTCCGTGATTCCCAAGTTCACCATCAACAGCACCCTGGACTGGCATGTCAACCAGGCCTGGTCGGCGCAGTTCAAGGCCACGGTCTATGGCCGCCAGAAGCCCCGCACGCAGATGGCCAACGGCACGCCGGTGGACAGCGTGGAGGAAATCGGCACCCACACCCTGTTCGGCCTGGGCGTGAATTACGACGTCAGCAAGCGCCTGCGCATCGGCGCCGGCATCAACAACCTGCTCGACAAGCAATTCCTGCGCAAGGGCAAGCAAGGCAGCTCTGCCGGTGCCTACACCTACAACCAGCCCGGTCGTGCCTACTACCTGACGGCCACCGCGTCCTTCTAAACCGCCCTCCCCGTGGCGCTGCCCACCGCCGGGTGGTGCGGCGCCACGGCCTGCCGCCATGCACCACCCCGCTGACCGCACCGATGCGGCCTACGTTCACGACGTTCCCTATCCGGCCCACTTCCACCGCGAAACCATGCCAGCCTGGCTGTGCGCCACGCTGACTGCGATGGGCCTGAAAAGCCCCGACCTGACCCGCCCCTACACCTACCTGGACCTGGGTTGCGGCAGTGGCCTCAACACCCTGATTGCGGCCGCCACCAACCCCCTGGGCCAGTTCCTCGGCATCGACATCCACCCCGGCGCGATTGCCCAGGCGCGTGCCCGGGCCCAGGCGCTGGGTATGCACAACCTGCGCTACGAATGCCTGGACTTTGCGGCGGCCACACAATCCCCAGCCGCCCTGCCGGCCTGCGACTTCATGGTCTGCCACGGCGTCTATTCCTGGATTGCGCCCCCGCAGCGCCAGGCCCTGCGGCAGTTGGTGCAGCAACGGCTCAAACCCGGCGGGGTGTTCTACCTGGCCTACATGAGCCAACCAGGCTCCAGCGCCATGGCGGCCACCCAGAAGTTGCTGCACCTGGCCACACAACCCCTGCCCGGCAGCTCGGCCGACCAGGCCCGTGCCGGGGTCGCCTGGCTGCAGCACCTGACCCAGCAAGGGCTGGGGCATTTTGTCGAGCAACCCCGCCTGGTCCAGGAGATCGATCGGCTGGCCGCGCTGGATGCGGACTATCTGGCGCATGAACTGCTCAATCCGCACTGGGACTCGCTGCACGTGGCCGATGTGATGGCCGACCTGGACGCCGTGGACTGCCGCTACGCCGCCAGCGCCACGCCGCTCGAGAACCTGGATGCCGTCTCCCTGCCCGGACAGTCACTGCCCGCCTTCCAGGCCCTGCAGCGCCAAGGGGCCAGCCCCGCGCTGCTGGAAACCTTCAAGGACGTGGCACGCAACCAGAACCAGCGCCGCGACCTCTACCTGCGCCAGCACCCGGCCGGCCTGGCCCTGCCCAGCGAGGAGCACCGCCAGGCACTGCTGCGCCAGCGCATCGGCCTGCTGCCGGCCGCCCCGCAGAAGTTGCCGCCGACACAGGGCGAACTGGTGCTGGACACCCGCATCGGCCCCGTGCACCTGCCAGTGGCCCAGGTGGCCCCGCTGATCACAGCGCTGCGCCACGGCGCCGCGAGCTATGCCGAACTGGCGCGCTTGCCCGCGTATGCGCACCAGCCCGGACTGATCAGCCAGCTGCTGCAGGTCCTGGCCTGGGCCGGCTGGCTGCATGTGCTGCTGCCGGCGGGCACGGGGCCGGTGGCCACGGCCCTGGCACCGCTGAACACCTACCTGCGCATGGTGACCGTGGGCCAGCCGCCCACCGCCCTGCAGGCCCTGGAGGCCATCGGCAGCGCCGTGCCCGCCTGACGCGCGGCGGCGCCGGCTCAGGGCGCCAGCCCGAGACCGCTGAGGAACAGCAGCAAGCCCACCGCACCGCCCACCAGGGTGCCGTTGATGCGAATGAACTGCAGGTCCTTGCCGATGTGCTGCTCCACCAGCGCGGACAGCTCCTGCGCATCCCAGCGCTGCACCGTGTCCTGGATGTGGCGCGCGATGAACTGCGAAACATCCGGCGCCAGGGCCTGCGCCCAGCGCTCCAGCCGCGCATTCATGGACGCGCGCAGCGCCGCGTCCTGGGCCAGGGACTGGCCCAGCCACTGGCCCATGCCGGCCAGCTTGCGCACCGTCCAGGACTGCTCGCTCGCCAAGTCGGCCTGCAGCTTGGCGCGGGTGCGGCTCCACAAGGCGTGCAGGTAGCCGGCCAGGTTCTCATCGTGCAGCAGATAGTCCCGCAGCTCCGTGGCCCGCGCCTGGTAGGCCGCATCGCTGCGCAGCCGCTGGATGAAGTGCGCCAGGCTGCGGTCGAACGCCTGCCGCATCTGGTGCTGGGGGTCCTGGGCCACCTCGGCCAGCACGCTGTCCAGAGCATCGGCCAGCACATCGGCCCCCTTGTCACCCAGCCAGTCGCTGGGCAGCACCTTCTCCTTCAGCGGGTGCTCGCGCTTGAGCCACTGCACAATCGTCTGCGCCATGAACAGGCGCGTCGGCTCCCGGCGCAGCAGGGACGACAGGCGCTGCAGCACATCGTCCAGCACCACCTGGTGGCGGCCTTCGTGCGTCAGGGCCGCCAGCAGTGTGGCCAGCGACTGGCCCATGTCCACCTGCGCCAGCACGCTGCGCAGCGCGCGGGTCAGCCAGCGCTCAACCTGCCGGTCCTGCACCATCTCCAGCACCCCGGCCAGCACCCGGCCCAGTTGCTGCCCCAACAACTGGCGGTGCGCCGGCGCGGCCAGCCAATGCGCCAGCTGCTGCGCGGGGTCATGCTGGCGCACCAGGGCCAGCAGCGAGGGTGTGTCCAGGAACTTGTCGCGCACAAAGACCGCCAGATTCTCGCCAATCCGGTCCTTGTTGCGCGCAATGATGGCGGTATGGCGTCCCAGCCAGGGCAAGGGAATGCGCCGGAACAAGGCCGTCACCGCAAACCAGTCGGCCAGGGCCCCCACCATGGCGGCCTCGGCCACGGCCTTGACCCCGCGCGCGGTCAGCGTGGCCGGCAACCAGTGGCTCGCCACAAACACGGCGGTGACCAGCAGCAGCAAGCCCGTCGCCTGCCACTTGGCGCGGCGCAGATCGTTGGTGAGATTCCAGTCCCCAGGCATGCCATCCCCCTCCTTGCTGCAGCCAGCCTACGGCAGACCACCGCGCCAGCCCTGGCGCCAGTCCAGCAATTACAGGTAGGCGCAGAGCTGATGCCCCCCGGGCGTGCAGCGGCACAGCGTCGGTTTCACGCGACAGAAAAACAAAAAAGCATTTACCACTGAGAACCATTAGCATTCAACAAGTCATAATCGGCACCCTACACCGTCCCCATAACAATTCATAACAGGACATGGCCGCACCGATTCCACCGGTGCCGCGCCGCACTGCACACCCTTCAACCGTTTCCATGCCGGCACTGCCGGCAGGCCTCGCCATGTCTAAAAATCGTCTGCACTGTTTCTCCAACCCACCCTGCTGGCCCTGGCGGCGGCGGCCTGCGCCTCGGCTGTGGCACAGGAATCGCCCCAGTCCCTGTCCGAAGTCGTGGTGTCGGCCTCGGGCTTCGAGCAGGAACTCAAGCAAGCCCCGGCCTCCATTTCCGTGGTGACCCGCGAAGAGCTGGAGAAAAAAAGCTACCGCGATTTGGCAGATGCGCTACAGGGGGTAGAAGGCATTGACGTTCGCGGCAGTACCGGAAAAACCGGGGGATTTGACATCAGCATGCGCGGCATGCCCAGCGAATACACGCTGGTGTTGATTGACGGCCGACGCCCCAACCCCGCGGGTGATACCACCCCCAACGGCTTTGGTGCAGCACTGACTTCGCTCATCCCTCCAATGTCGGCAATTGAGCGCATTGAAGTCATCCGTGGCCCGATGTCCACGTTGTACGGCTCTGACGCCATGGGTGGCGTGATCAACATCATCACCCGCAAGGTCGCGAAAGAATGGGGGGGCAGCGTACAGGTCGAAGGCTCTTTGCCTGAAAACAACGACCAAGGCGCCGTGCAGAAGACCAGCTTCTACCTGAATGGCCCCATCCAGCATGACAAACTGGGCTTGGCCATCCGCGGTAGCTACTTCAACCGCGATGGATCGAGTCTGCAGCCTTCGTCCGGTGCTGGCACGATCAGCTCCCGGGGGCCTTCGCCTGCAAAGAGCGATCAGCATTCCATCGGTGCTCGCCTGACATTTACACCTTCCGCCGGCCACGAAGTCTGGCTGGATGCCGACAGTGCACGCTCCGCCTACGACAACCGCCGATGCGAGCTGGGCACATTGGACTTCACCAATTGCACCACCGGTGCCACCACGACCACCGCATCTGGGTACACCGATGAACTGCAGTTCAACCGCGACCAGTACGCGATTGGCTACAAAGGGAAATTGGCGATTGGCATGCTGGAAAGCAGCTTGAGCTATAGCCAAAACGAGACCAAAGGACGCACGATTCCGAATGCGGCCGCCAACGATGCAGGACGCCCAGATCTGATCGGCAAACCACGCACACTGGAGTCAACCAGCACCACCTGGGACGCCAAACTGGTCAGCCCGATTGGTGAACGCCATCTGCTGTCGGTGGGCACGCAGTACAGCCATACCAAGGCGACAGAAGGTTTGGCATTGATCAGCGGCGCCTCGGCTTTCAAACAAAACACTTGGGCGCTGTTTGCCGAAGATGAATGGAGCCTGACCGAAAGCCTGACGGCCACCGGCGGGCTGCGCTACGACCACCACGACAAGTTTGGCGGCCACTGGAGTCCACGCGCTTACCTGGTATGGAATGCCACACAAATGTTGACCCTCAAAGGCGGGGTGAGCCAAGGTTTCCGCGCTCCTAAGGTCAATCAGCTGGTCAATGGCCTGGCCGGCTATTCTGGGCAAGGAGCCACCATGACAATCGGCAACCCGGACCTCCAACCGGAAGAAAGCACCAGCACCGAACTGGGCCTGCTGTTTGACAACCAGCGAGGTTGGACCGCAGGAGCTACCGCGTTTCACAACAAGATCAAAAACAAAATCGTGAGCGACCGCTGCGATACCAGCTACCGAATTGGAGGATGCGCAGGCCTTCCGGCGAACACGACCTTCAGTCACAACCAAGACGAAGGCAAAACATGGGGTTTGGAGCTGAGCAGCAAATACGTCTTCTCTCCTGCTTGGAGTATGGCCGCGACTTACACATGGACAGACAGCGAACTCATCGAGCAAGGTCAGGTGGTAGGCAAGCTTAGCGATGTGGCCAAGCATGTGGCCAGCGCCACATTGAACTGGAATATCAACAACCAGTGGTCTGCATGGCTGCAAGCGGAATACCGTGGCAAAAGCCGCCGTTTTAACAATGACTACAGCAACTTCTCCGAAAACGAAAAGCGTGAATTTGCAGCAGTAGGAGACATCCGTGGCTACAGCCTTTTCAACCTCGGTGCTCAATACCGTATGAACAAAAATGTGACCTTCTCTGCCACCATCTACAACCTGTTTGATAAGGATTTCTTGAACTTCAAAAAATGGCGTGAACTCACATACAACAACGCTGGCGCTGTCACTGGGGAACGTGATGCATGGGCCAACCCCTACGTGAAATCCGCCCAGTCCACCAAGGGCAGCATTCCAGATGGCCGCACCCTCTGGATTCGCGCCAACGTGCAGTTCTGATCCGCCGCACACCGCAACAAAAAAAGGGAGGCTTGGCCTCCCTTTTTGGCGTGCACCCATGCATAAAAAAATAGCTGCTTGCGCAAGCCAATCAAACACTTCAGATGGTTTTGATGCTGAAATTATTTTTTGACGAGCGCTAGCAGCTATTGATTTTGCAGGGCGCTTATTTGCCCTTCACGCCCAGCAGTTCCACCTCGAAGTGCAGCGTGGCATTCGGCGGGATCGCACCACCGGCGCCGCGGCTGCCGTAGGCGATGGACGGCGGGCACACCAGCTTGGCCTTGCCACCCACCTTCATCTTCTGCACGCCCTCGGTCCAGCAGGGGATGACGCGGTTCAGCGGAAATTCCGCCGGCTGCCCGCGGGCGATGGAGCTGTCGAACTCCTTGCCCGTTTCCGGGAACCAGCCACGGTAGTGCACGCGCACGGTGTCGGTGGGCGCGGGCTGGGCGCCCGTGCCCACGGTGATGGCTTCATAGACCAGGCCGCTGGCCGTGGTTTCCGCCGCGGCATGCGCGCTGCCCAGCGCCAGCAGGCTGGTTGCGGCCACACAGATCCAATTTTTCATGGCATTCCTTTGCGTCAAAACGCCATCATGCCTGCGCCGCAGGCACGCCGATGGCATCCAGCGCCGCGCTCAGGTGGGCCACGGTGCGGTCCACGTGGTGCCACTTCTCCAGGCCGAACAGGCCAATGCGGAAGGTCTGGAAATCCGCGCCTTCATCGCACTGCAGGGGCACGCCAGACGCGGTCTGCAGCCCCACGGCCAGGAATTTCTTGCCGCTCTGGATGCCGGGATCGGTGGTGTAGCTGACGACCACGCCCGGGGCCTTGAAGCCTTCGGCGGCCACGCTGGGAAAGCCGCGCGACTCCAGCAGGGCGCGCACCTGGGCGCCCAGCTCGATCTGCTCCTGACGCACCTTGTCGAACCCATAGGCACGGGTCTCCAGCATCACGTCGCGCAGGCGCACCAGCGCGTCGGTCGGCATGGTGGTGTGGTAGGCGTGCTGGCCCTTCTCGTAGCCCTCGGCAATCTGCATCCACTTCTTCAGGTCGCAGGAGAAGCTGGAGCTTTGCGTGCCGTCGATGGCCTGGCGGGCGCGCTCGGACAGCATCACCATGGCGCAGCAGGGCGAGCTGCTCCAGCCCTTTTGCGGCGCGCTGATCAGCACGTCCACGCCGGTCTTGACCATGTCCACCCACATCGCGCCGGAGGCCACGCAGTCCAGCACCATCAGGGCGCCCACCTCGTGCGCCGCATCGCTGATGGTGCGGATGTAGTCGTCGGGCAGCAGGATGCCGCTGGCGGTTTCCACGTGCGGGGCAAACACCACCTTGGGCTTTTCGGCGCGGATGGTCGCGGCCACGTCTTGCGCGGCGCATGGCGCCCACGGGTCCTGGCTGCCGGCCCCCTGCTTGCGCGCCTTGCAGACCACGGCGCCACCGCCCAGGCCGAAGTTGCCGACCTCGAAAATCTGCGTCCAGCGGTAGCTGAACCAGCCGTTGCGCACGATCAGCACCTTCTGCCCGTTGGCAAACTGGCGCGCCACGGCCTCCATGCCGAAGGTGCCGCTGCCCGGCACCAGCACGGCGGTGTGGGCGTGGTAGACCTGCTTGAGCGTGCCCAGGATGTCCTGCATCACGCCGGCAAAGCGCTGGGACATGTGGTTCAAGGCGCGGTCGGTGTAAACCACCGAGAATTCCAGCAGGCCGTCTGGATCGATTTCAGGCAAAAGTCCGGGCATGTTTTCTCCGAATTGTGGTTAGGCGCACATGCCGGCCAGACCGCCACCGATTCGCGCGGCACCCCGTGCACGCGCACAGCCGATCCAGCTTAGCACGCAGGTTGCCGGGCGGCGAGCGGGTTCACACAAACTGTATACACTTTATACGACCGCGCGCCGGCCAGGCCGCGTCAGGCCTGCGGACGGTAGTCGCGCGCACCGAAGATGCCGCTGCCCACGCGCACCAGGGTGCTGCCCGCCGCAATCGCGGTGTGCATGTCCGCCGTCATGCCCAGGCTGATGGTGTCCCACTGCGCCAGGCCCGGCACGCTGTCCCGGATGCGCGCAAACACGGCCACCACCTGCCGGTGCACGGCCAGCATGGCGGCGTCGTCGGCCTGTGGGTCGGGAATGCTCATCACCCCGCGCAGGCACAAGCGCGGCATCCCGGCAATCACCTGGGCCAGGGCCACCGCTTCGTCGGGGCTACAGCCGGACTTGCTGGCGCCGCCATCGACATTCACCTGGATGCACACCTGCAGCGGCGCCAGCCCGTCGGGGCGCTGGTCGTTCAGCCGCTGGGCGATCTTGTCGCGGTCCACGGTGTGGGCCCAGTCGAAGTGCTCGGCCACCAGCCGGGTCTTGTTGCTCTGGATGGGGCCAATGCAGTGCCATTGCAGCGCGGGCACGTCGGCCATGGCGCGCACGGCCGCCATCTTGTCCACGGCCTCCTGGATGTAGTTTTCGCCAAACGCCCGCTGGCCCGCCAGTGCGGCTTCGCGCACGGCCTCGGCCGGAAACGTTTTGGAGACGGCGAGCAACGCCACCTCTGTGGGCTGTCTGCCGCACTTTTGGCAGGCGTCGCCAATCTGTGCGTATACGCTTTGAAGCTTGCTGGCAATCGTGGTCATAATCTTTGCGAGCGTACCAAACCATACAAGCCGGAACCCGGATCCGGGACATCCGCCCCCGGATGCGGCTTGCGAGAGGGAGAACTACCGTGGACATCACCACCCTGCTGGCTTTCAGCGTGAAGAACAAGGCGTCGGACCTGCACCTGTCCGCCGGGTTGCCACCCATGATCCGCGTGCACGGCGACGTGCGCCGCATCAATGTCGAGCCGCTGGACCACAAGCAGGTGCACGCCATGGTCTATGACATCATGAACGATGGCCAGCGCAAGGCCTACGAAGAAAACCTGGAGGTGGACTTCTCGTTCGAGATCGCCGGGCTGGCGCGTTTCCGTGTCAACGCCTTCAACCAGTACCGCGGTGCGGCCGCCGTGTTCCGCACGATTCCCAGCAAGGTGCTGACGCTGGAAGAACTGAACGCCCCCAAGATTTTGGCCGACCTGGCGCTCAAGCCGCGCGGGCTGGTGCTGGTCACCGGCCCCACCGGCTCGGGCAAGTCGACCACGCTGGCGGCCATGGTCGACCACCTCAACAACAGCGAGCACGGCCACATCCTGACGGTGGAAGACCCGATCGAATTCGTGCACAACTCCAAGAAATGCCTGGTCAACCAGCGCGAAGTCGGTCCGATGACGCACTCCTTTGCCGCGGCCCTGCGTTCGGCGCTGCGCGAAGACCCAGACTGCATCCTGGTCGGTGAAATGCGCGACCTGGAAACCATCCGCCTGGCGATGACGGCCGCAGAAACTGGCCACCTGGTGTTCGGCACCCTGCACACCTCCAGCGCCGCCAAGACCATCGACCGTATCATCGACGTATTTCCGGCCGAGGAAAAGGAATTGGTGCGCGCGATGCTGTCCGAGTCGCTGCAGGCGGTGATCTCGCAGACGCTGTGCAAGACCAAGGACGGCAACGGCCGGGTGGCTGCGCACGAAATCATGCTGGGCACCAGCGCCATCCGCAACCTGATCCGGGAAGCCAAGGTGGCCCAGATGTACTCCGCCATCCAGACTGGCAGCAATGTCGGCATGCAGACCCTGGACCAGAACCTGACCGAGCTGGTGCGCCGCAACGTCATCAGCGCCGCCGAAGCGCGCGGCAAGGCCAAATCGCCAGACAACTTCCCCGGCTAAACGCTGTACATCAGAAAGAGCGACATGGAACGCGATCAGGCCAGCAAATTCATCAACGACCTTCTCAAGCTGATGGTGGCGCGCAAGGGCAGCGACCTGTTCATCACCGCCGAATTTCCGCCCGCCATCAAGGTCGACGGCAAGGTCACACGGCTGATGGACCAGCCGCTGGTGCCCACGCACACCCTGATGCTGGCACGCTCCATCATGAGCGACAAGCAGGTGGCGGAGTTCGAGCGCACCAAGGAGTGCAACTTCGCCATCTCGCCCGCCGGCATCGGGCGTTTTCGCGTCAACGCCTTCATCCAGCAGGGCCGCGTGGGCATGGTGCTGCGGACCATTCCGGCCGACATCCCCACCATCGACGGCATGGGCCTGCCCCAGGTGCTGAAGGAGGTGGCCATGACCAAGCGTGGCCTGTGCATCTTCGTGGGGGCCACCGGGTCGGGCAAGTCGACCTCGCTGGCGGCCATGGTGGACTGGCGCAACGAACACTCCGAGGGGCATATCGTCACGGTGGAAGACCCCATCGAGTTCGTGCACCCACACAAGAACTGCATCATCACCCAGCGCGAGGTGGGGCTGGACACCGACAGCTGGGAGGCGGCGCTCAAGAACTCGCTGCGCCAGGCGCCCGACGTAATCCTGATGGGCGAAATCCGCGACCGCGAAACCATGGAGCACGCCATCGTGTTCTCCGAAACCGGCCACCTGTGCCTGGCCACGCTGCACGCCAACAACGCCAACCAGGCGCTGGACCGTATCGTCAACTTCTTCCCGGAAGAGCGCCGCGAGCAACTGCTGATGGACCTGTCGCTGAACCTGCGCGCCATGATCTCGCAGCGCCTGCTGCCCAAAGAAGGCGGCCAGGGCCGTGTGGCCGCGCTGGAGGTGATGCTCAACACCCCACTGATCTCGGACCTGATCGCCAAGGGCGACGTGGTGGAAATCAAGGAAATCATGAAGAAAAGTCGCGAGCTGGGCATGCAGACCTTCGACCAGTCGCTGCTCGACCTCTACGAAAGCGGCGCCGTCATGTACGAGGACGCGTTGCGCAATGCCGACTCGGTCAACGACCTGCGCCTGCAGATCAAGCTGCACAGCAAACGTGCCCACAACACCGACCTGGCGGCGGGTACCGAGCACTTCCGCATCCTGTGATCCCTGGCGACCCATAAAAAAGCCCGGCAGTGCCGGGCTTTTTTATGGGGTCAGGCCACCCGCTCACTTCGCGGCGGGGTCCTGCTCCACCGGTGCCGGCTGCTGGCGCGTGTTGTAGCTGGCCAGCTCTTGCTCCGAAATGTTCTCGAACACGCGCACCACCTTGCGCACATTGTTCACGCCACGTGCGATCTCGGCGGCACGCTGGGCCTCGCGGGGGGTGACGATGCCCATCAGGTAGACCACGTTCATTTCCGTCACCACCTTGATGGTGTTGGCCTGCAAGTCCTTGGCGTCGATGAGGCTGGCCTTCACCTGGCTGGTCAGGAGCGTGTCGCGGCTACGCTGGCCGATAGAGGAAATGAAGGGCACCACCTCGACCTCGTTGACCACGTTGCGCACGTTTTCCACGCTGGCCACGGTGCGGCCGACCTCGGCCTTTTCCGCCTCGGAGCGCACCTCGCCCGTCACCAGCGCCAGGCGGTTGAAGCTGGTCACGCTGGCGCGTGTCCCTTCCTTCAGCGTTTCACGCAGCTTGGCCGCCGCGCTTTGCTCGATCCGCTCGTCCTCCAGGTACATGCCCGAGGTGCGGCGGTCCGACGCCACCAGGGCCGTCGTCACCGCGCCGCCGCCCAGCAGCAGCGGGACGCAGGCGGTCAAGCTGCCAGCCAGCACGCCGGCAGCCACCAAGGTCAAGCCTGTACGGCACCATCCTCGTTTCATCACATCTCCTGTTCGCCCAGCAATTGGGTATCCACCCCATCGCACAGGCAGTTCAGCACCAGATCGTGCGTTTCCCGCACACGTGCGGGGCGTTCATGGGGCACACAGATCAGCACATCGGTTTCGCGCATGCGCGCGGCCAGTGCCCCCCCAGTGTGGCCCGTCAGCACCACCACCATCATGTCGCGCTCGTGCGCGGCCTCCACGGCTTCCAGCAGGCTGTGGTCGTTGCCGGTGATGGAAATGGCCAGCAGCACATCGCTGGCCTGCCCCAGGGCCCGCACCTGGCGCGCCAGGTAGTGGGCGGACAAGCCGGCTGCGCCGGACACCGAGGCCAGGAAGCCGCTGTCGGCCGACAAGGCCACGGCCGCCAGCTCGGGACGGTCGCGCTCAAAGCCGCTGACGCACAGGCTGGCAAACATCTGGGCCTGGCTGGCCGACACGCCGGCGCCACAGGCCAGGATTTTTCCACCGCCGGTGATGCAGGCCAGCAAGGCCTGGACGGCCGCCGAAATGGGCGCACTCAAGGACTGCGCAGACTGGTATTTCAGGTCGGCGCTGTCAATGAAATGCTGTTGGATTCGTTGCTCAAGCATGGGATAGGGATGATACCTGCGTGCTTTGTCGAATTTTGTAGCGTTCGGTTAACACGGAGTCGGATTGCCAACCGTTTTCTGAAGTTCCCGCCGCCGGTCGGCCCGCCGGGCCACTAGCCCGCATCAAAGGCGGCCTGCAGCCATTGCAGCTGCTCGCCCTCGATCAGCACCACATCGAAGCGGCACGGGCACGCGGCACCATGCCGCTGCAGCCAATGCTGGGCGGTCGCCACCACGCGCTGGCGCTTGGCCGCACCGATGCTGCCACCGGCCCCGCCAAAGTCCGCACGGCTGCGGCTGCGCACTTCGACGAAGACCACCGTCCCCTGCGGATCCTGCAGGATCAGATCGATCTCGCCCCCTGCGCGCCCAGGCGCTTGATAATTGCGCACCAGCAAGCGCAGGCCCCGTGCCTGCAAATGCGCCAGGGCCCGGTCCTCGCCCGCCCGGCCACGCAACTGTGCGGCCGTGGCCGGTGCAGCGGTCTGTGGCTTTTTCCCAAGGAAGAACATTGAGTGCCTCTTTCGCTTCGGCATTGACAGCAGCGCATGATGCGGCTGCCTCCCAAAATTATCCCCAGGCTTGCCTGTACGTGGTGGCCACGCCCATCGGCAATCTGGCCGACATCTCGCTGCGCGCCCTGCATGTGCTGCAACGGGTGGACGCGATCGCCTGCGAAGACACGCGCCACACCCAGGGCCTGCTGCGCTCCTACGGCCTGGAGCGCCCCGGCCACCAGTTGCTGGCCGTGCACCAGCACAACGAGGCCGAGGCGGCCGCCGGCATCATCGCCCGCCTGCAGCAAGGCCAGCGGATTGCGTATGTCAGCGATGCCGGCACCCCCGGCGTGAGCGACCCGGGCGTCCGCCTGTGCGCGGCCGTGGCCGCCGCCGGCCTGCGTGCCATGCCCCTGCCCGGGGCCAGCAGCATCACCAGTGCCCTCAGCGTGGCCGGTTGCGTGCCGCCTGGTCAGACCAAAGGCGGCTTTGTGTTTGCCGGCTTTCTGCCCACCAAGAACGCCGAGCGCCAGGCGGCCGTGCACAAGCTGGCGGCCGAGCCGCGCTGCACCGTGCTGCTGGAGGCGCCCCACCGCATCCAGGACCTGGCCAAGGCCCTGGCCGTGCTGGGCCCACGCCCGGTGACGCTGGCGCGCGAGATCACCAAGCAGTTCGAGCAGATCAGCACCCATGCGGCCCACGACGTGGCCGCGTGGCTGGACGCCGACGCCACCCGCAGCAAGGGCGAGTTTGTGGTGGTGCTGCACCCTGTGGCGGTGCAACAGGACGGCGGGGACGCCGAGCGCGTGCTGCGATTGCTGCTGGCAGAGCTGCCCACCAAGACTGCGGTCAAGCTCACGGCGGAGATCACGGGCGGCCACCGCAATACGCTGTATGACCGCGCGCTGGAGATCAAGCGCGAAGCCGACAACGCCTGATCGCCTCCTTGGACTGCGCCCGGCGAGGCTGGGCGCACACAGCACGGGGATGGGCCGGTCCTGGGCACCGCCCACCCGTCAGCCTGCGCGGCAGCGCTTGTATCTGGGCTCAGGCGTAGGCCAAGCCCGAAGCCACACCCCCAAACAGGTCGCCAGCGACCTGCGGTGTGGCCGGAAACGCCACCGCCAGCGCATCCCGCAGCGTCTGCAAGGCCGAGGAGCCACCGGTCAGGTACAAGGCCGTGATCTGGTCGGTCCGCAGCCCCGCCTGGGCCACGCAGGCCTCGGCGCAGCGCACCACATCGGCCAGCTGCAGCTGCAGATGCGTGGCCAGGCTGGCAGAGCTGATGGCGGCGGTCAAGCCTTCTTCGACCCAGCCCAGGTCCAGAGGCGCCGTGGCCGCGGTGCTGGAGGCCGTGATCTTGCCCTGCTCCACGGCATCGGCCAGACGGTGGCCCGCCTGCTCCTGCAGCACCCGCATCAGGCGGGCATGCAGCCTGCGATCGCTGTAGTCGGTGCGCAGCGCTTCCGCCTCGCGCAAGGCCTTGGCGGTGTACAGCCACTGGATCAGGTGCCAGGTCGACAGGTCGTAGAACACCCGGCTGGGCACCTCGCGCCCCGTGGGGCCGTGGTGCCCCAGGCCCAGCAGCGGCTGCACCTCGGCCACGTTGAGCTTGTGGTCGAAATCGGTGCCGCCGATGTGCACCCCCGTGGTGGCCAGGATGTCCTGGCTGCGGTCACTCTTGTGGGCATGCTGCGGCCCCAGGCGCACCACCGTGAAGTCCGACGTGCCCCCGCCAATGTCGACCACCAGGATGCAGGCCTCCGAGCTCAGGCGCTGCTCGTAGTCCAGCGCTGCGGCAATCGGCTCCAGCTGGAACGCCACCTCCTGGAATCCCGCCGCACGCGCCGCGGCCTCCAGCGAAGACTGGGCCATCGCATCGCGCTCGGGATTGCCGTCCACAAAGTGCACGGGCCGCCCCAGCACCACGCGCTCCGGCATGCCGCCCAGGTGGGCCTGCGCCTGGGCGGCGAGGTGCCGCAGGAAGATGGCGATGATGTCCTGGTAGCTCGCCAACTGGCCATGCACCGCCGTCTTGTCCTGCAGCAGGCTGCTGCCCAGCAGGCTTTTGAGCGAGCGCATCAGCCGCCCCTCCTCGCCCGCCAGATACTGCTGCATGGCATCGCGCCCGTAGTGCGTGCTGTGGTCCTCGTAGTGGAAAAACAGCGCCGTCGGCATCGCGGCGGCACGCCCTTCCAGCGGCACCAGCTGTGCCGTCTGTCCGGCGCTGCGCCACGCCATGGCGGAATTGGAAGTGCCGAAATCGATACCGAGCGTGGTCTGGGGAAGCAAGCGCATGCGAAGCAAATTCAAACAGGCGGAGTGCATAAAACCAGAGCTGCCAGCGCTTGCCCAACAAGGCTTTCAGAGAGAAAAACACCTGAACACCTTGTTGTGCGAGCGCAAGAAGCTATGGTTTTGTGCATTCTGCGGTCAACAAAGGGGCGCCATTGTGGCAGCCTGCGCCCAGATCTGCAGGCCCATCAGGAACCACCCCAGGCATGGAGGCGGTCTTTGCCCCAGCGTCTGGTGGAGCACACGCTGCCCAGCGTTTGACTACGCCGAGGCTTATCGCAAAGCACAAAGCAGAGAGCCCCCAGCACTAGCCACGCCCGGTACTTTGCTTTCGCCATGGCGGCGGCGCATTCTGGGCTGCACCGGCAATCCTGCCATTACTTGGCACTGCAGCGGTGCCCTCCCCATCCAGACAACAAAAAACCCTGCTGAATTGCTTCAGCAGGGTTTTTGATTTGGTTGCGAGGGCCGGATTTGAACCAACGACCTTTGGGTTATGAGCCCAACGAGCTACCAGACTGCTCCACCTCGCGATATGTCCAAATTATAGCACAGAATTATTCTGCAGCTTGGGTTTCAGCGGCTTGCTCCACCAATTCCACGTAAGCCATGGGGGCGTTGTCGCCCACGCGGAAGCCCATCTTCAGGATGCGTGTGTAGCCACCGGGACGCTGTGCGTTGCGGGGACCCAGCACGTTGAACAGCTTGGTCACGCTGTCGCGGTCGCGCAGGCGGTCAAACGCCAGACGACGGTTGGCGACGGTGTCGACCTTGGCCAGAGTGATCATGGGCTCGATCACGCGGCGCAGTTCCTTGGCCTTGGGGACGGTGGTCTTGATCGCTTCGTGTTCGATCAAGGAGTTCATCATGTTCTGCAGCATCGCCTTGCGGTGAGCAGAAGTACGGTTCAGTTTACGGAGGCCGTTGCCGTGACGCATGGTGCTTTCCTTTTCAGATAGTTTGGTCGGATGGCCGTATCAGGTACCGCCCGGTGCACGTGATAAAAATAACTGGCTCTTCACCCTCTCAGGCAAAGAGCCAGCGATTATAGCCGGACTCGCGAATTAACGCTTTTCCAGGCCTGCTGGTGGCCAGTTCTCGAGCTTCATGCCGAGTGTCAGGCCGCGGGAAGCCAGAACTTCCTTGATTTCGTTGAGCGACTTGCGACCCAGGTTAGGCGTCTTCAGCAGCTCGTTCTCGGTGCGCTGGATCAGGTCGCCGATGTAGTAGATGTTCTCTGCCTTCAGGCAGTTGGCGGAACGCACGGTCAGTTCCAGCTCGTCCACAGGACGCAGCAGGATAGGATCGAACGTCTGTGCGCTGGAGCGGCTGCCGCCAGCTTGCAGGATGCCGCCTTCGCCGAACTCGCCGTCCAGCTGTGCGAACACCGCCAGCTGTTCCACCAGGATCTTGGCGGAAGCGCGCACGGCGTCTTCCGCGTTGATGGCGCCGTTGGTTTCGATTTCCACCACCAGCTTGTCCAGGTCGGTACGCTGTTCCACACGCGCGGATTCCACGGTGTAGCTCACGCGGCGCACGGGCGAGAACGAGGCATCCAGCACGATACGGCCGATCGACTTCGTCGACTCGTCACCGTAGCGGCGCACGTTGCCGGGCACATAGCCACGGCCCTGTTCCACCTTGATCTGCATGTCCAGCTTGCCGCCTTGCGACAGGTGGGCGATCACGTGGTCAGGATTGATGATCTCAACGTCATGGGGAGTCTGGATGTCGCGCGCGGTCACCACGCCTTCACCATCCTTGCGCAGACTCAGGGTCACTTCGTCACGGTTGTGCAGTTTGAACACCACGCCCTTCAGGTTCAGGAGGATGTTGGTCACATCTTCTTGCACGCCATCGATGGACGAGTACTCGTGCAGCACGCCAGCAATCGTGACTTCCGTCGCTGCATAACCCACCATGGACGACAGCAGCACGCGGCGCAGGGCGTTGCCCAGCGTATGGCCATAGCCACGCTCGAACGGCTCCAGAGTCACCTTGGCACGGTTGTGACCCAGCTGCTCAACATTGATCGTCTTGGGTTTCAGCAGATTTGTTTGCATGCAGAACTTCCTCTCAATACCCCCGGCTCGTTACACCGGTAAGGCTGGTGAAGCACCTAAACCGCGATGCCTCGCGGTTTAGGAACGGGATGGTTGATTGCTCAACCGAAACTACGATTAACGCGAGTACAACTCAACGATCAGGGATTCGTTGATGTCTGCACCGAATTGGTCGCGGTCAGGCACTTGCTTGAAGGTACCTTCTGCCTTGTCCAGGCTCACTTCCACCCAAGCGGGGAAGCCCACTTGCTGAGCCAGTTGCAGGGCTTCAACAATACGGGCTTGCTTCTTGGACTTTTCGCGAACTGCCACCACGTCACCAGCCTTCACCAGGTAGGAAGGGATGTTCACGGATTGGCCGTTTACAGTGATGGCCTTGTGGGACACCAGCTGGCGTGCTTCAGCGCGTGTCGAGCCGAAGCCCATACGGTACACGACGTTGTCCAGACGAGTTTCCAGCAGACCCAGCAGGTTGGCACCGGTGTTGCCCTTCTTCTGGTCAGCAGCTTCGAAGTAGCGGCGGAATTGCTTTTCCAGCACGCCGTACATGCGCTTGACCTTCTGCTTCTCGCGCAGTTGCAGACCATAGTCAGAAGTGCGCTGACCCGAAGTGCGGCCATGCTGGCCAGGCTTGCTGTCAAACTTCGCCTTGTCAGCGATCGAGCGACGAGCAGACTTCAGGAACAGGTCGGTGCCTTCACGGCGGGAGAGTTTGGCCTTGGGGCCGAGATAACGTGCCACTTGAGCTTCCTTTATGTCATCTACCGTGCTTACACACGGGAGCCACCCGGGATGTTATGACACACCCCGGGTGGCGGTGGGCTTACAAAAATTAGATACGACGACGCTTTTGAGGGCGGCAGCCGTTGTGAGGCACCGGTGTCACGTCCGAGATGGAAGTGATACGGATACCCAGGGCACCCAGGGCGCGCACCGAGGATTCACGGCCAGGACCGGGACCCTTGATTTCGACGTCCAGGTTCTTGATGCCCTGTTCGATAGCAGCACGACCAGCCACTTCGGAAGCAACCTGAGCGGCGAAAGGTGTCGACTTGCGCGAACCCTTGAAGCCCTGGCCACCCGACGAAGCCCACGACAGAGCGTTGCCCTGACGGTCGGTGATGGTGATGATCGTGTTGTTGAACGAAGCGTGCACATGCGCGATACCGTCGGAAATGTTCTTGCGAACTTTCTTGCGAACGCGTGCTGCAGCGTTGTTTTGTGCCTTAGCCATAGTGATCTCTCAATCCCTTATTTCTTCAGTGCAGCTGCACCCTTGCGCGGACCCTTGCGAGTGCGGGCATTGGTACGCGTACGTTGACCGCGCATAGGCAGACCACGACGGTGACGGAAGCCGCGGTAGCAACCGATGTCCATCAAACGCTTGATGTTCATCGTGGTTTCGCGACGCAGGTCACCTTCCAGAGTCATGCCAGCCAACTGGTCACGGATCTTTTCCAGATCAGCGTCCGTCAACTCCTTGATCTTCTTGGAGTACTCGATGCCGCAAGCTTCGCAGATCTTGCGAGCAGTCGTACGACCGATGCCGTAAATGGCGGTCAGGCCGATTTCAGCATGCTTGTGGGGCGGGATGTTAATACCAGCAATACGTGCCATATTAGTCCTCTAATACTTTCAATCAGCCCTGGCGCTGCTTATGACGCTGGTCTGTGCAGATCACGCGCACCACACCCTTGCGGCGGATGATCTTGCAGTTGCGGCAGATTTTCTTGACCGAAGCCGAAACTCTCATTTCATTCTCCTAAAACTTTGCATCCGTTCCACTCTTTCCACCTGGACACTGCCTGTGACCGTGAAAGAGCGCAGAGCACTCATACTTGCCTGTTGTTGGATTCCTCCCGGCGGGGGCCGGGGGGATGGCCTTCATATCTCAGTGACCTGATGCCTTGAAGTTGGCCTTCTTCAGAAGGGACTCATACTGCTGCGACATCATGTAGTTTTGCACTTGCGCCATGAAGTCCATGGTCACCACCACAATAATCAGCAGCGATGTACCACCGAAGTAGAACGGAACGTTGTACTTCAGGATCAAGAACTCGGGCAACAGACACACAAACGTGATGTAGACGGCGCCAGCCAATGTCAGACGCACCAGAATTTTGTCAATGTAGCGTGCTGTCTGGTCGCCGGGACGAATGCCAGGGATGAAAGCACCACTCTTCTTCAGATTATCAGCGGTCTCGCGGCTATTAAACACAAGTGCCGTATAGAAGAAGCAGAAGAAAATGATGGCGGCTGCGTAGAGCATCACATAAATCGGCTGACCAGGGGTCAACGTCGATGCAATGTCCTTCAACCAGCGCATGGATTCCCCTGCACTGAACCAATTCACCACGGTTGCTGGCAGCAAGATGATCGAGGAAGCGAAGATGGGAGGAATGACCCCGGCCATGTTCAACTTCAGTGGCAAGTGCGAAGACTGACCACCGTACACCTTGTTGCCGACTTGGCGGCGTGCGTAATTCACCAGGATCTTGCGCTGACCGCGCTCGACAAACACGACGAAGTACGTCACGGCTGCCACTACGAGGACAATGAAGATCGCGGCCAGGATGCTCATGGCACCAGTGCGCACCAGCTCCAACAGACCACCGATCGAGCTGGGCAAGCCTGCGGCAATACCAGCAAAAATCAGGATCGAGATGCCGTTGCCCAGACCACGTTCCGTGATCTGTTCACCGAGCCACATCAGGAACAGGGTGCCGGCAGTCAGGCTGACCACCGCCGTGAGGCGGAAGCCAAAGCCTGGATCCAGCACCAGACCTGGAGAGCTTTCCAGAGCCACAGCAATACCCAACGACTGAAAAATTGCCAGAGCCAAAGTGCCATAGCGGGTGTACTGGGTAATCTTGCGACGACCCGCTTCACCTTCTTTTTTCAGCTGCTCAAATGTGGGGACGACATAGGTCATCAGCTGCATGATGATCGATGCCGAGATGTACGGCATGATCCCCAGTGCGAACACTGTGAAGCGCGAGAGCGCTCCACCCGAGAACATGTTGAACAGGTTGAGAATGCCCTGCTGGCCATTGAACAGCTGCTGCAGCTGCGCTGGATCGATGCCCGGCACGGGGATATGTGCCCCGATGCGGTACACGACCAGCGCAAGCAGCAGAAAAACCAGTCGACGACGCAAGTCGCCAAACTTGCCGGTTTTTGCAATTTGAGCTGCGCTAGTAGCCACGGATGTCTCTTTCAGAACTTAATCAGGCGATGCTGCCACCAGCAGCTTCGATGGCGGCCTTGGCGCCAGCTGTAGCGGCAACGCCGTTCAGCTTGACAGCCTTGGACAGCTCACCGCTCTTGATGACCTTCACCACTTGGGCGTTGGCGGCCACCAGACCAGCTTGCTTCAGAACCGCGACGTCGACTTCCGCCAGACCCAGTTGCTCCAGAGCAGTCAGTGTCACTTCGGCGTTGAACTTCAGTGTCATCGACTTGAAGCCACGCTTGGGCAAACGGCGCTGCAAAGGCATCTGACCGCCTTCGAAGCCCACCTTGTGGTAGCCACCCGAACGCGACTTCTGACCCTTGTGACCACGACCGGCGGTCTTACCCAGACCGGAACCGATACCGCGGCCCACGCGACGCTTGGCGTGCTTGGCGCCTTCTGCAGGCTTGATGCTATTGAGTTCCATCATCAATCCTTTCAGAGAACCTTCACCAAGTAGGCGATCTTGTTAATCATGCCGCGCACGGCAGGGGTGTCCTGCAGTTCGCTGACGCTGTTCAGCTTGCGCAGACCCAGGCCACGCACGGTAGCGCGGTGGTCTTCCTTGGTACCGATGGGGCTACGGACCAGCTGAACCTTGATGGTTTGTTGTGTAGACATGTGCTGACTCCGATCAGACGAACAGGTCTTCGACCGACTTGCCACGCTTAGCTGCCACTTCCGAAGGGGTTGTGGAGTTCTTCAGCGCGTCAAAAGTGGCGCGAACCATGTTGTAGGGGTTCGAAGAACCATGGCTCTTGGCCACGATGTCGGTGATACCGACCACTTCGAACACAGCGCGCATAGGGCCGCCAGCGATGATGCCGGTACCCTTGGGGGCAGGGTGCAGTTCCACACGAGCCGCGCCATGGTGACCCACCACGGAGTGGTGGATGGTGCCGCTCTTGAGCGACACCTTCATCATGTTGCGACGGGACTCTTCCATGCCCTTTTGCACAGCTGCAGGCACTTCCTTGGACTTGCCCTTACCCATGCCAACGCGGCCATCACCGTCGCCAACCACGGTCAGTGCAGCGAAGCCGAGGATACGACCGCCCTTCACAACCTTGGTGACGCGGTTCACCGCGATCATTTTTTCGCGCAGACCGTCGTCACGACCTTCGTCTTGCACCTTGGGGGAAAACTTTGCCATTTTTGTCCGCTCCGCTTAGAACTGCAGGCCCGCTTCACGGGCGGCTTCTGCCAAAGCCTTCACGCGGCCGTGGTATGCGAAACCAGCGCGATCGAAAGCCACTTTCTCAACGCCGGCAGCCTTAGCACGCTCGGCAATCAGCTTGCCGATTTGTGTGGCGGCAGCCACGTTGCCACCCTTGCCAGCGGCGCCCAGTTGTGCGCGCACGGAGGCTTCGGCAGTCGAAGCTGTGGCCAACACCTTGGTGCCGTCTTCGGAGAAGACGCTGGCGTAGATGTGGAGGTTCGTGCGGTTCACGCTCAGACGCGCCACGCCTTGCTGTGCAATGCGGATACGTGTTTGGCGTGCACGACGCAGACGCTGCTCTTTCTTGGTCAACATATTGCAGCTCCTTACTTCTTCTTGGTCTCTTTGATCACGACCTTCTCATCCGCATAACGGATGCCCTTGCCCTTGTAAGGCTCGGGAGGACGAACGGCGCGGATCTCAGCAGCCAGCTGACCCACCGCCTGGCGGTCAGCACCCTTGACCACCACTTCCGTGGGGGTAGGGGTAGTGATAGTGATGCCGGCAGGCATTTCGAAGTTCACTGGGTGCGAGTAACCCACAGCCAGGTTCAGCTTGGTGCCCTGCACGGCGGCCTTGTAGCCCACACCGATCAGAGTCAGCTTCTTTTCGAAGCCTTCGGTCACGCCCTTGACCATGTTGTTGACCAGCTGGCGGAAAGTACCGGCCAGTGCGTCAGCATCACGGGAGTCGTTGGCGGGAACGAAAGACAGCTTGCCTTCGTTGTTGCTGATCACCACTTGGGGGTTCAGTGCCAGGGACAGCTCGCCGCCCTTGCCCTTGACCTTGATGGTCTCAGCAGTCATCGACACATCCACGCCTGCGGGGATGGTCACGTTTGCTTTTGCTACGCGAGACATTTCAGTATTTCTCCTTAATGTCCGTTAGGCCACATAGCACAGCACTTCGCCACCGACACCGGTAGCACGCGCCTTGCGATCGGTCATCACGCCCTTGGGGGTGGTGACGATGGCCACACCCAAGCCGTTCATGACTTGGGGAATTGCGTCACGGCCCTTGTACACGCGCAGGCCAGGACGGCTCACACGTTCGATACGCTCGATCACAGGGCGACCGGCGTAGTACTTCAGGGTAATAACGAGTTCAGACTTGCCGTCTTCGGTCTTGACTTCAAAACCGTCAACATAGCCCTCGTCCTTCAGCACTTGTGCGATGGCAACCTTCACCTTGGAGGAAGGAACCGACACGGTGGCCTTGGACACCATTTGGGCGTTGCGAATACGGGTCAGCAAGTCGGCGATAGGATCACTCATGCTCATCTTGTATCTCTCCTGCTTGCTTACCAGCTGGCCTTGGTGACACCGGGGATGTCGCCAGCGAAGGCCAGTTCACGGATCTTGGCGCGACCCAGACCGAATTGACGGAATGTGCCACGTGGACGACCGGTGATTTCGCAACGGTTACGTTGGCGAGTAGGGTTGGCGTTGCGGGGCAGCTTCTGCAGACCCAGACGGGCTGCATCACGCTCTTCGTCGGAACGCTTGGCGTCGCCGGCGATTGCCTTCAGTTCTGCGTACTTGGCAGCGTACTTAGCTGCCAGCTTTTCGCGCTTCAGTTCGCGCTCGATCAAAGCTTTCTTAGCCATGCGCCACCTCAGTTCTTGAAGGGGAATTTGAACGCTGCGAGCAGTGCCTTGCACTCGTCGTCAGTCTTCGCGGTCGTCGTGATGCTGATATTCAGACCACGCAGAGCATCCACTTTGTCGTATTCGATTTCAGGGAAGATAATCTGTTCTTTGACGCCAACGTTGTAGTTGCCGCGACCGTCGAACGAACGACCCGAGATACCGCGGAAGTCGCGCACGCGGGGCAGAGCCACGGTCACGAAACGGTCCAGGAATTCGTACATTTGAACGCCACGCAGGGTCACCATGCAGCCAATAGCTTGGCCTTCACGGATCTTGAAACCAGCGATAGCCTTCTTGGCCTTGGTCACCACGGGCTTTTGACCAGCAATCTTGGTCAGGTCAGCCACGGCGTTGTCCATCACCTTCTTGTCGGCCACGGCTTCGCTCACACCCATGTTCAGGGTGATCTTGGTCAGACGGGGCACTTCCATGGAAGAGGTGTAACCGAACTTTTCCTTCAGTTCGGCCGCGATTTTTTCGCGATAGAGTTTTTGCAAACGTGCCATGTGTTACTCCTTAGGCGGCGATTTCAGCGCCATTGGACTTGAACACGCGAACACGTGCGCCATCGGCGTTCACCTTGATGCCCACGCGATCGGCCTTGCCAGTCGCTGCATTGAAGATAGCCACGTTGGATTGGTGGATAGGCATGGCCTTTTCCACGATACCGCCGGTGGTGCCCTTCATGGGGTTTGGCTTGACGTGCTTCTTGACCAGGTTCACGCCTTCGATCAACAGATGCGAATCGTCAACGCGCTGAGTCACCACGCCTTGCTTACCCTTGTCACGGCCGGTCAGCACGATGACTTTGTCGCCCTTGCGAATCTTGTTCATGGTGCTTCCTTAGAGAACTTCAGGTGCCAGGGACACGATCTTCATGAACTTTTCGGTACGCAGTTCACGGGTCACGGGGCCAAAAATACGAGTGCCGATAGGCTCCAGCTTGGCGTTCAGCAGAACGGCAGCGTTGCCATCGAACTTCACCAAAGAACCGTCGCCACGGCGGATGCCCTTGGCAGTACGGACGACCACAGCACTGTAGACCTCGCCTTTTTTGACGCGGCCACGGGGAGCGGCTTCTTTGATGCTCACTTTGATGATGTCGCCAACACTTGCGTAACGACGATGAGAACCGCCCAGCACCTTAATGCACTGAACAGACTTCGCGCCCGTGTTATCGGCAACCTCTAACCGAGATTCTGTTTGGATCATTTCAATATTCCCAACTTGCTCCAGCAGACCCGGACAGCCCCAGAGAACTTCTCAAGGGCCGAACGAGCAGCCGGTCAGTCTTGGGCCCGTCGTCCACCTTCTGGACCATTCCAAAAGGCTTCCCGCTGGGCAGAACTTTCACGCTTTTACACGTGAAGCAAAGGAGTATCGCAGAAAAATCCTTGCGTGTCAACTGCTTAGCACGCAAAAACCAGCTGGCCTGCGGGGCAGACGGCTTGCCACGCAGCAGTTATAAAAAACATAGCTGCCTGCGCTTATCCAGCGGCAGTTTCAAAGTACTTTAAAGACAGAACCAGCCATAAAAAAGCGCCGACCGCTCCTGATTCGGAAGCAGTAGGCGCCACAGCTCGGCAATCGGGAGGGTGGGAGGTCAGGCCGCCAGGCGGTACTGCTGGCACAAGGCCAGGAAGTCGGCCAGCTTGACGTCAACGCCGGGCAGCTCCTGCTGCAGGATCTCGGCCACGCGTCGCGCCACCTGGGCAGCCAGGCGGGCGTCCAGGAACAGCAGACGGCTGCGGCGGGCCAGCACGTCCTCAACGGTGCGCGCGTACTCGTAGCGCGCCGCGAAGCGCACCATGGCCTCGCTCAGGCCTTCGGCCAGGCGCTGGTCGGCGCCGGGCAGGCTGTGCACGGCGGCGGCTTCGGTGCCGTAGATGTGCTCCCCCTGGGCGGCGTTCATGCGGTGCTTGACCTGCTCGGGCTTGGGGGCGCCGACCAGCGGCAGCTTGACGGTCACACCGCCAGCGCGGCCCGGCAGGAGCTTTTGCTCGAAGCATTCCTGCAGCACGTCCTCGGCCATGGCGCGGTAGGTGGTCCATTTGCCGCCGGTCACGGTCACCAGACCGGACTTGCTGGTCATCACCGTGTGTTCGCGGCTGATCTTCTTGGTGTTCTCGCCATCGTCGTCCTGGGGCTTGACCAGGGGACGCATGCCCACCCAGATGCTGCGCACATCGGCGCGCGAAGGACGGCGGCACAGGTAGTTGCCGGCCTCCTTGAGGATGAATTCAATCTCTTCTTCGAAGGCCTGGGGCTCGCGCGCCAGGTCGTGGCGCGGCGTGTCGGTGGTGCCCAGGATGACCTTGCCCAGCCAGGGCACGGCAAACAGCACGCGGCCGTCGGCGGTCTTGGGCACCAGCAGGGCATGGTCGGAGGGCAGGAATTCGCGGTCCACGACCACGTGCACGCCCTGGCTGGGCGCGACCATGGGCTTGACGGGCTTGCCCAGCAGCTCGGCATCCTGCTGGCGCAGCGCATCCACCCAAGGGCCGGTGGCATTGACCACGCACTTGGCGCGCACGGTGTAGCGACTGCCGGTCTCGGCGTCCTCGCAGACCGCACCCACCACCTTGCCGCCCTCGTGCAGCAGTTCCTTGGCGGGGCAGTAGTTCACCAGCAGCGCACCCTTGGCTGCGGCCGTGCGGGCCAGCGCCAGCGCCAGGCGCGCATCGTCGAACTGGCCATCCCAGTACTTCACCCCACCCTTGAGGTGGTCGGTGCGCACCGTGGGCAGCAGGCGCAGGGTCTTGTCCTTGCTGAGGAATTCGGTGCGGCCCAGGCCATCCTTGCCGGCCAGCGCGTCGTACATCTTCAGGCCGGCGCCGTAGAACGGCGTATCCAGCAGGCGGTAGGACGGCATCACGAACGGCAGCGGCTGGGCCAGGTGCGGTGCGTTGTTCAGCAGGGTGCTGCGCTCGTGCAGGGCTTCGCGCACCAGGGACACATTGCCCTGGGCCAGGTAGCGCACGCCGCCGTGCACCAGCTTGGTGGCGCGCGAGGAGGTGCCTTTGGCGAAGTCGTGCGACTCCACCAGCGCCACCTTGAAGCCGCGGGCCGCCGCATCCACGGCCGTGCCCAGGCCCGTGGCTCCACCGCCGATAATCAGCAGATCGTAGGTTTCCGGTTGGGCCAAGCGGGCCAATAATTCGGCACGATCGGTGGTCAGGGGCGTGGTGGCAATCGTCATGGCGCTTCAGGACTGAGCAGGTGTCTGAGGGTAATCAATCAGCAGGAACGGGGGCGTCAGTGCATGCCGATCCTGCGCGCCGCCCCGGCGGGTCCAGCGCATAGCACATATTGTCATGCTTTTTGCTCGTTTGTGATTGGTTTCTTTCGATTTTCATTATTTTGCTTTCGGTTTTAGGATACTCCAGCCCCAAGCATGAACCCCACAGCAACGTGATCAGCAACAACAACCCCCGCCAGCTGCAATTGCTGGAAGAAGTGCGCAACCAGCAATCGGCCACCGTGGAACAGCTGGCCGAGACCCTGGGCGTGACCTTGCAAACCGTGCGCCGCGATGTGCAGAAACTGGCCGGCGCCGGCCTGCTGGTGCGCTTTCACGGCGGTGTGCGCGTGCCCAGCGCCACCGTGGAGAACCTGGCCCACACGCGGCGCGAAACACTGCACGCCGACGGCAAGGCGCGCATTGCCAAGGCCGTGGCCGAGGCGATTCCCAACGGCTGCTCGCTGATCCTGAACATCGGCACCACCACCGAGGCCGTGGCCAAGGCCCTGCTGCATCACCGTGGCCTGCGCGTGATCACCAACAACCTGAACGTCGCCGCCATCCTGAGCAGCAACGCCGAGTGCGAAGTCATCGTCGCCGGTGGCGTGGTGCGCACGCGCGACCGCGGCATCATCGGCGAGGCGGCCGTGGACTTCATGCGCCAGTTCAAGGTGGACATTGCCCTGATCGGCATCTCCGCCATCGAGGCCGACGGCACGCTGCGCGACTACGACCTGCGCGAGGTGAAGGTGGCGCAAACCATCATCCAGCAGTCGCGCGAAGTCTGGCTGGCCGCCGACCACAGCAAATTCCACCGCCAGGCCATGGTGGAGCTGGCCAGCCTGCGCCAGATCGACCGCCTGTTCACCGACGCACCGCCGCCCAGCCCCTTCGACCGCCTGCTGGCCGACGCCGAGGTGCAGTGCGTGGTGGCGCAATGAGCGCCACCTGCACCCTGCGCGCGGCCCAGCCGGGCGATGCCCCGGCGCTGGCCACCCTGCTGCAGGGCATTGGCTGGTTCGACCGCTTTGCCACCGGCCATCCCGACGCGCACGCGGCCCAGCTGGCGCCCCTGCTGCCCCCCAGCGCACACCAGCTGCAACTGGTGGCCTGTGACGCCCGGGGCCAGCTGATCGGCTACTGCGCCGTGCACTGGCTGCCCATCGCCATCCTGCAAGGCTGGGAGGGCTATGTGAGCGAACTTTTCATCGCTGACAGCGCCCGGGGATCGGGCGTTGGCAGCCAATTGCTGGACCAGGTCACCGCTGCGGCACGCAGCCGTGGCTGCCGCCGCCTGTGGCTGGTCAACAACCGCCAGCGCGACTCGTACCGCCGGGGCTTTTACGCCCGACAGGGCTGGCAGGAGCAGGCCCAGGCCGCCCGCTTTGTCCTCGACCTCTGATTTGCACCACCGCCCATGACCACCTACCTGCTCGCCTTGGACCAAGGCACCTCCAGCTCCCGCGCCATCGTGTTCGACACGCAGGGCCGCATCGTCGCCTCCGCCCAGCAGGAGCTGCCCCAGATCTACCCCCGCCCCGGCTGGGTGGAGCACGACCCGCGCGAGATCTGGCGCACGCAGCTGGGCACGGCGCGCGACGCCCTGGCCAAGGCCGGACTGAAGGCCAGCGACATCCGCTCGGTCGGCATCACCAACCAGCGCGAAACCACCATCGTCTGGAACCGCAAGACGGGCCAGCCCATCCACCACGGCATCGTCTGGCAGGACCGCCGTGCCGAGCCCACCTGCCAGCAACTGCGCGAAGCCGGCCACAGCGATGCCATCCTGCAGAAAACCGGCCTGCGCATCGATGCCTACTTCTCGGGCACCAAGCTGCAGTGGCTGCTGGACCACGTACCCGGCGCGCGCGACGCCGCCGAGCGCGGTGAGCTGGCCTTCGGCACTGTGGACAGCTGGCTGATCTGGCAACTCACTGGCGGCCAGCGCCACGTCACCGACGTCAGCAACGCCAGCCGCACCATGCTGTTCAACGTGCACACCAACCAGTGGGATGCCGACCTGCTGGCCTTGCTACACATCCCTGCCAGCCTGATGCCCGAGGTCCTGCCTTCGGCCGCCGACTTTGGCCGCACGGCCGAAGACGTGCTGGGCGGCCCCATCCCCATCGGCGGCGTGGCCGGCGACCAGCAAAGCGCCCTCTTCGGCCAGGCCTGCTTCCAGGCGGGGATGGCCAAGAACACCTATGGCACGGGCTGCTTCATGCTGATGCACACGGGCGGCCAATTCCAGACCTCAGCCAACGGCCTGCTGACCACCAGCGCCGCACAACCCAGCGCCACGCCCCAGTTTGCGCTGGAGGGTAGCGTGTTCGTCGGCGGCGCCGTGGTGCAGTGGCTGCGCGATGGCCTGCAGGCGATTGAACACAGCGGCCAGGTGCAGCAACTGGCCGAAAGCGTGCCCGACAGCGGCGGCGTGATGCTGGTGCCGGCCTTCACCGGCCTGGGCGCACCCTACTGGGAGCCCGATGCGCGGGGCTCCATCACTGGCCTGACGCGCGGCACCACCCTGGCTCACATCGCCCGCGCCGCGCTGGAGTCCATCGCCTACCAAAGCGCCGCCCTGCTGCTGGCCATGAGCCGCGATGCGGTGGCCAACGGCGGCGCGGCCGTGAGCGAGCTGCGCGTGGACGGCGGCGCTTGTGTGAACAACCTGCTGATGCAGTTCCAGGCCGACCTGCTGGGCATTCCTGTGGTGCGCCCGGCCTGCGTGGAGACCACCGCCTTGGGCGCGGCCTACCTGGCCGGCTTGTCCAGCGGCGTCTACCAGAGCACGGAAGAACTGTCCTCGCTGTGGAAGGCCGAGCGCCGCTTCGTGCCCACCATGGACAAGTCCCGCGCCGACGAGCTGATGGCGCGCTGGGAACGCGCGGTGCGCCAGACCGTTGCCGCATAAACATAGCAACCTGCGCTCGTCGGATCATGGCTACAGGCCTAAAAGACTCCAACATGGCGCCCGGGCATTTTGGGTGCGACGCGTGCGCCCTTCAGGCTTCGGGCGCGTCTGCCAGCAACCCCTGGTACAGCAGCGCCCCCAGGACCGCACCGGCCATCGGCGCCAGCCAGAACAGCCACAGCTGCTCCAGCGCGATCGCGGGACCGAACAGCGCCGGCCCGGTGCTGCGCGCCGGATTGACCGAGGTGTTGGTCACCGGGATGGAGATCAGGTGGATCAGCGTCAGGCACAGGCCGATCGCCAGCCCGCCGAAACCCGCAGCCGCCTTCGGCGCCGTGGCCCCCCAGGATCACCACCAGGAACACTGCGGTCAGCACCACCTCCACCACCAGCGCCGCCGTCATCGAGTAGCGGCCCGGCGAGTGCGCCCCGAAACCATTCGTGGCCAGGTCGCCCACCAAGGCCCCGGCCTGGCCGCTGGCCACCACGTACAGCAGGGCCGCCGCCGCGATGGCCCCCAGCACCTGGGCCAGTATGTAGCCCGGCAGCTGCGCCGCCGGAAAGCGCCCGGCCACGGCCAGCCCCACCGACACCGCCGGGTTGAAATGCCCGCCGGAGATGGGCCCCAGCGCGTACGCCCCGGTCACCACGGTCAGCCCGAAGGCCAGCGACACGCCCAGCAGGCCAATGCCCACCTGCGGAAAGGCGGCCGCCAGCACCGCGCTGCCACAGCCACCGAAGGTGAGCCAGAACGTGCCCACCAGCTCTGCCGACCACTTCTGTAGATTCGACGCCATGCGACACCTCCGTGCGGTGCGGCGCCATCCCGGAGGCGCCATGGCACGGTTTATAGTTCCGGCACGGCGCCGCAGCGCCTCCTTTTTTCTGATTTCCGTGTCCTACCATGACTACCCACTCCACGCAGCTTGAGCGTTCCCCCGTGATTGCCTTCATCGGCGGCGGCAACATGGCCAGCGCCATCATTGGCGGCCTGATCGCCAGCGGCCTGCCGGCGGCAAATATCCGTGTGGTCGAACCCTTCGAGGCCGCGCGTGACACGCTGCAAGCCAAGTTCGGCATCGACGCCCTGCCCGCCGCCAGCGCGGCCCTGGACGCGGCCGACCTGGTGGTCTGGGCCGTCAAGCCCCAGACCTTCAAGGACGCCGCCAGCGCCGCCGCCCCCCACACCGCCCAGGCCCTGCACCTGAGCGTGGCGGCCGGCATCACCACCGACAGCATCGCGCAGTGGCTGGGCACGGGCCGCATCGTGCGCGCCATGCCCAACACCCCGGCCCTGGTCGGCAAGGGTATGACCGGCCTGTTCGCCCGCCCCGAGGTGGACGCCGGCGGCCAGGCCCTGATCGAGCGCGTGATCGGCACCACCGGCCAGCTGGCGTGGGTGGATGGCGAAGCCAAGCTGGACGCCGTGACGGCCCTGTCCGGCTCCGGCCCGGCCTATGTGTTCCTGCTGCTGGAAGCCATGACCCAGGCCGGCGTGGACATGGGACTGACCGCCGAGCAGGCCTACCAGATGGCCGTGGCCACCTTCCAGGGGGCGTCGGAACTGGCAGCCCGCTCCGACGAGCCCGCCAGCGTGCTGCGCGAGCGCGTGACCAGCAAGGGCGGCACCACCTACGCCGCCATCACCCACATGCAGCAGGCCGGCTTGCCGCAGACCTTCATTGCAGCCCTGCGCAAGGCCGAAGCCCGCGCCCAGGAACTGGCGCAGGAGTTCGGCCGGTAACGCGGCGCCGTACTTTCATTAAAAATCCCCGCCAGCATGCTGCTGCGGGGATTTTTTACGCAATCGGCCAGGAGCCTTCACGCCCCGGCACGCTGCTGCGCTCGATAGGCCAAAGCTTCACCACTCGGCCTATGCTGCTCCACAGCAGGCATGGCAAGCCTGACGCCATTCCATTGCACGTACTCTGAATCCAGCAAACTTTCGTGCAACCGAACGACATAGCTACTGGGGTCCACACACACCAAACCAAGATCAAACAGCTTGTGCAAATCTGCTCGCAAAAGCAAGCCGTTGCTGACCGCGTTCGTGTGCGGACCTCGATAAGAAACGATATGCGCAGCCTCTAGCAATGCAGCGACCCGACATCGGCTGATCGCACACTGCCCCTTATACGCGGCCATCAGACTTGCTCGAAATGCGGGCTGGCCTTGCCTACGCACAATCAGAGCCATCTCTCTGCGGCGTGCATCTTCATGCAGCGCCCAGCCATGCTCAGACTCCACGTCATGCTGCGCCTGATACAGCGCATCGCTCGTTGATGGGTGCTCGACCAACTGCGGGCGCAGCTTGCCTTGTGCGTCAGGTGCCAGCGCCCAAATGCCATGCTGGTTGCGGTCATACAGCGTGAATAGGGTCTCGCCATCATCACGTTTGAAGCAAAAGATTTGGTCATGCAGGTGACCTTCATCTGACCGCCTAGCGATCTGATTGCCGCCAAAGTTGCTTCGAGCAAACGAATTCACAGCCAAAGTGGACAGATCCGGCGCCACATTTTTCGGATTAAAGTTTGGCAGGACACGCAGCACCTCTGCCGTAATTGCATGGCGTGTTGCGACACCGCCCAAACTCACCAAGGCATCCAGAACGATTTGCACCGTACTTTTGCTGCCATCACCATATTTGTACCGTTGGGCTTTGTACTGCGTGACCATGTCGTGATGCTCCTGGGCTGCCTCATCCGTCGCGCCATCGTTTCGCATACCGCACCAGATCATCAAGCGCCCCACACCATGGAGCGCATGGAAATGGCGGCCATCTGGAAGTCGGCGTTGAAGAACTGGGCCACTTCGCCCGGGTGCACGGCCCCGGCCGCATACAGCAGCGGCAGGTAGTGGTCGTAGGTCGGGTGGGCCATCTGCGCCACCGTGCCCAGCTGCTGGAAGTCGCCCAGCCGCGCCAGATCCCCCCGCTCCACCAGCCCGGTCACCATCTGGTCGAACTCGATCGCCCAGTCATAGGCCTGCAGGGGCGACTGCGTGCGCTGCAGTGCGCGCAGGTTGTGCACCACATTGCCGCTGCCCACGATCAGCACGCCGCGCTCCCGCAGGGCCTGCAGCTGCTGCCCCAGGGCGAAATGCTCGGCCGACGGGCGGCGGTAGTCGATGCTCAGCTGCACCACGGGGATGTCGGCGGCCGGGAACATGGGCTTGAGCACGCTCCAGGTGCCGTGGTCCAGGCCCCAGCCGTCCGCATCCACCCCCAGCGCCTGCTGGCTGTGCGGCATGTGCAGCTGGCTGGCCAACTGCTGCGCCACCACCGGTGCGCCCGGCGCAGGGTATTGCTGGGCAAACAGCGCGTCGGGAAAGCCGCCAAAGTCATGGATGGTCCGGGGCTGGGCCATGCCCGTCAGCCAGCTGCCCTGGCCCTGCGTGATCCAGTGGGCGGAGATGCACAGCACCAGCTGCGGGCGCTCGGCCCGGGCCAGCAACTGCTGGCCCAGTTGCTGCCAGCTGCGGCGGTAGGCGTTGTCCTCGATCGCATTCATGGGGCTGCCGTGGCCGACGAACAGCACCGGCATGCGTGCCGAGGGCCGCAGCGCGGTGATGCCGGCCTGCGCCGCGGCGCCCTCCAGCGTGTGGCTCATGCTCATAGGGACTCCTGTGGCGGCCAGTGCCGCCGCGCCTGCGGCCACGCCCAGCCAATGTCTGCGTTGCATCTTCCCACTTTCTGCGCGATGCCCGCGGGCTGCGGGCATGAAAAAGTGGCGCCAGACCCCTCGCAAGCACTGGACAGACTGCGTGCCCCGGCACGGCCAAGTTCCGTCCGCAGCGGCCTAGCGCAGCGCGAAGCCCAGGGCAATGCCCGCAAACAGGCTCATGCCGATGTAATGGCTCTTGCTGAAGGCCAAAAAGCAGCCTTCGCGCGTGCGATCCTTGATCAGTGTGTAATGCCACAGCACCTGCGCCACGGCCACACCCAGGCCCAGCCAGAACGGCCAGCCCAGACCCTGGGGCAGCACCGCCCAGACGGTCAGGCCCAGGCACAGCACAAAAAAGCCCATGATGGCCGGCACGTCGCAGCGCCCCAGGGTGATGGCCGAGGTCTTCATGCCGATCTTCAGGTCGTCGTCGCGGTCCACCATGGCGTATTCGGTGTCGTAGGCCAGCACCAGGAACATGTTGGCCAGCCACAGGGTCCAGGCGGTCCAGCCCACCTCGCCCGTGACCGCCGCAAAGGCGATCACGATGCCGAAGTTGAAGGCAATGCCCAGGAAGGCCTGGGGCATGGCAAAGAAGCGCTTGGTGAAGGGGTAGAGGATGGTGAACAACACGGCGGGCACGGACCAAGCCACGGCCTCCCAGCGCGTGGTCAGCACCAGGGCGAAGGCCACCAGGGTCAGCACCAGGCCCACCAGCGCCGCCTCTTTGACGCTGATCTGGCCGCTGGTGATGGGGCGCTGGGTGGTGCGCTTCACATGCCGGTCGAAATCACGGTCGGCAATGTCGTTGATGGTGCAGCCCGCGCTGCGCATCAGCACCGTGCCGGCGACGAACACCAGCAGCAGGTGCCAGCCCGGGAAACCCTCGGCCGCCACCCACAGCGCGGCCAGCGTGGGCCAGACCAGCACCAGCCAGCCGGCCGGGCGGTTCCAGCGGATCAGGTCCAGGTACAGCGACAGTTTGGAGCGGGGTGCCACAGCGACACTGGGAGAAGCAGGACGGGTCATGGGCAAATTGTCGCGCCAAATGCACAACGCCCGCTGGCAGCGGGCGTTGTGGCGGGGCGCGGCGCACGGGCGCCGGCGCGTGGTGTCACTCTTCCAGCATCGAGCGCAGCATCCAGGCGGTCTGCTCGTGCACGGTCAGGCGCTGGGTCAGCAGGTCGGCCGTGGGTTCGTCGCTGGCCTTGTCGGCCAGAGGGAACAGGCTGCGTGCGGTGCGTGCCACGGCCTCATTGCCCTCGACCAGGATGCGGATCATGTCCTTGGCCTTGGGCGGCGTGGCGGGCACGTCCGCCAGGCTGGTCAGCTTGCCAAACTGGGCGTAGGAGCCGGGGGCGGGGTGGCCCAGCGAGCGGATGCGCTCGGCGATCGGGTCCACGGCGTTCCACAGCTCGGTGTACTGGTCCATGAACATGTTGTGCAGGGCATTGAACATGGGACCGGTCACGTTCCAGTGGAAGTTGTGTGTGGTCAGGTAGAGGGTGTAGGTGTCGGCCAGCAGGCGCGACAGGCCTTGCGCCATCGCTGCACGGTCTTCGTCACTGATCCCGATATTGATAGCAACACCAGCAGCCACAGAAGCCACAGAAGCCTTCACAGGCTGCTTCTTGTTGGTCTTGGTCGATTCTTTCGCCATGGTATTTCTCCTTAAACACTGAACAGGGCGCCGTGCGCGCCACATGCGCAGGCACGGTTGGCCTTACGACTTTAGCGCATGCCGCAGGGTACGGCATGTCGGTTTCATGACTTGGGCCAATGGGATAGATAGCCCGCCGCCGCTCAGGTCAGCAGGCTGACGCCGGGCAGATCGCAGGCGTAGACGGCATTGCGCAGCGCGGCAATCGCTTCATAGCGGGTGAAGCTGCGGCGCCACACCAGCACGACACGGCGGCTGGGCGGCGTATTGCCGTCGTCGCCACGGATGGGCAGGTAGCGGATGTGCGGATCGTCCGAGCTGCGGCGGCGCTGCGTGACCAGGGCTTCGCTGGGCACGGACAGGCGGGGCACCAGGGTCACGCCCATGCCCGCAGCCACCATGTGCTTGATGGTTTCAAGGGACGAGCCCTCGAAGGTGCGGCGGATGCCTTCGGCATTGCTGGCGTAGCGCGCGAACTCGGGGCACACGTCCAGCACATGGTCGCGGAAGCAGTGGCCCGCGCCCAGCAGCAGCATGGTCTCGTTCTTCAGCTCGGTGGTGGTCACCGATTCCTGCTGCGCCAGCGGGTGGGCACTGGGCACGGCGGCCATGAAGGGCTCGTCGTACAGCGGCGCCATCGCCAGGCCGGTGTCGGGGAAGGGTTCGGCCACGATGGCGCAATCGATCTCCCCGGTGCGCAGCATCTCCAGCAGCTTGACGGTGAAGTTCTCCTGCAGCATCAGCGGCATCTGCGGCGTCATCTTGATGGAGTTGCGCACCAGCTCCGGCAGCAGGTAGGGGCCGATGGTGTAGATCACCCCCAGCGTCAGCACGCCCGACAGCGGGTCCTTGCCGCGCTTGGCGATTTCCTTGATCTCCGCCGCCTGTTCCAACACACTTTGGGCCTGCCGCACGATGGACTCGCCCAGGGGCGTGACCGAGACTTCGCCCGCGCTGCGCTCGAAAATCTTGACGTCCAGCTCCTCTTCCAGCTTCTTGATGGCCACCGACAAGGTGGGCTGCGACACATAGCACGCGTCTGCAGCGCGACCAAAATGCTTTTCTCGGGCTACGGCAACAATGTATTTCAGTTCAGTCAGTGTCATGGGCGGAACGTGCGCCTATCGCAGTTCGTGGGTTGAAAGTGCAAAGCGGGGATGTAATCGAATGTATAGCAGGCTGGCTTTCTCTGCACGGCCGCATGCCTGATTATTTCGCCCAAACCCGCGCTTGTCCTACGCCTTGAGAAACTCGGACTTGGCGCCCAGCCAACGCTGGATGTGCAGGTCCGCCAGGTGCGGGTAGCGCTGCAGCATGGTGGGCGCCAGCTCGCGCGCCCATTCCAGCAGGGCCACGTCCCGCTCCAGGTCGGCAAACCGCAGCAAAGCATCCCCGGACTGGCGGGCGCCCAAAAACTCGCCAGGGCCGCGGATTTCCAGGTCGCGCCGCGCGATCTCGAAGCCGTCGTTGGTCTCGGCCATGGCGCGCAGCCGCTCCTTGCCGGTGTCCGACAGGCGGCCGTTGTCGTTGACCGCATACAGCAGCACGCAGGCCGAGGCCGCAGCACCCCGCCCCACCCGGCCGCGCAGCTGGTGCAGTTGGCTCAGGCCGAACCGCTCGGCATGCTCGATCACCATCAGGCTGGCGTTGGGCACGTCCACCCCCACCTCGATCACCGTGGTTGACACCAGCACGCCCATGATGCCGGCGGTGAACAGCTCCATCACGGCCTTCTTCTCGGCCGTGGGCATGCGCGAGTGCAGCAGGCCCACCATCACGCCAGGCAGGGCCTCGCTCAGATCGGTGTGCGTGGCCGTGGCGTTCGACAGGTCCAGCGCCTCGCTTTCCTCGATCAGCGGGCACACCCAGTACACCTGCCGCCCGGCCGCCACCTGGGCGCCGATGCGGGCGATGACCTCGTCCTTGCGGCTGTCCGAGATGACCTTGGTCACGATGGGCGTGCGGCCCGGTGGCAGCTCGTCGATCACCGACACATCCAGGTCGGCGTAATAGCTCATGGCCAGGGTGCGTGGGATGGGCGTGGCGCTCATCATCAGCAGGTGCGGCTCCAGCCCGGCGTGGGCCAGCTTTTGCCGCAATGCCAGGCGCTGGGCGACGCCAAAGCGGTGCTGCTCGTCGATCACGGCCAGGGCCAGGTTGTGGAATTCCACCTGCTGCTGGATGACCGCGTGCGTGCCCACCACCAGGGCCGCCTCGCCGCTGGCGACCAGGGCCAGCATGGCGGCGCGCTCTTTCTTTTTCTGTGCGCCGGACAGCCAGGCCACCTTCTTGCCCAGCGGCGCCAGGATGGGCTCCAGCCAGCCGACCAGCTTGCCGAAATGCTGCTCGGCCAGGATTTCCGTGGGCGCCATCAGCGCACACTGCCAGCCCGCAGCGATGCAGACCATGGCCGACATGGCCGCCACCACGGTCTTGCCCGAGCCCACATCGCCCTGCAGCAGGCGGTGCATGGGCAGGGGGCGGGCCATGTCCTCGGCGATCTCGCGGCACACGCGCTGCTGGGCCCCGGTCAGGCCGAACGGCAGCTGCTGCAGAAACTGCTCCACCAGCGTCAGCGTGCCCGGGGCGGGCGTGGGCACCGTCAGCACCGGGGCCTTCAGCAGCGCCCGTTCGCGCTTGGCGCGGAACTGGGACAGCTGCTGGGCCAGCAGCTCCTCGGCCTTCAGGCGCTGCCAGGCCGGGTGGCTGTGGTCTTCCAGCGTGGCCAGGGCCACGTCGGGGGTCGGGTGGTGTAAAAAATGCAGCGCTTCGCGCAGGCCCATCAAGGGCTGCAGGCCATTTTCACCCCAATAGTTCGTCACAGGCGGCGGCGTGCCAGGCGGCAGGGTTTCGGGCAGTTGCACGCGCTGCATGGCACTGGCGATGGCGCGGCGCAGGTAGGGCTGGGGCAGGCCGGCCGCCGTGGGGTAGACCGGCGTCAGGGCCTGGGGCAGCTCGCCGCCGGCGGCCTTGAACGCGGGGTGCAGCATCTGCCGCCCCCAGAAGCCGCCCTTGACCTCGCCCCGGATGCGCAGCACCGCGCCCACAGCCATGCTCTTTTGCTGCGAGGGGTAGAAGCTGAAGAAGGTCAGCACGCATTCGCCCGTGCCGTCGTCCACCGTCACCTTGAGCATGCGGCGCGGGCGCAGTTGCACCTCGCACTGCGTGACCGTGGCCTCGATCTGCACCGTGTCGCCATCGCGGGCGTTGCGCAGCAGGGTGATCTTGGTTTCGTCCTCATAGCGCAGCGGCAAATGCAGCACCAGATCAATGTCTCGCACCAGCCCCAGCTTGTGCATGGCTTGCTGGGCGGGGCTGGGCGCAGCCTTTTTGGCAGAGGGAGAGGTTGAGGGCGGCATGAATCTTTGAGGCTTGCAAAACACCTGTCGGCGCGAAAAGGCTAACATGTGCTTAGACGTTTCTAAACGTTGCTTCCCCTGTCCAGCGCGCATTTATGCTGAAAAAAATTCCTATAGAGCATCTGCAGATCGGCATGTATGTCCACGACCTGTGTGGATCATGGCTGTCACATGCTTTCTGGCGCACCTCGTTTGCCGTCGACAAGCCGGAAATTCTGAACAAGCTGCGCACAGGGGCCGTGCAAGAGGTGTGGATTGACACCAGCCGTGGGCTGGATGTGCCCGGCAGCAGCCCTGCCAGCGCCCCCCCTGCCGCCCTTGCGGCCTTCACACACGACACCACCCCGGCAACGCTGGGGCAGGAGTTGCAGCGTGCCGCAGCCCTGTGCGCGGAGGCGCGCGACGCCGTGCTTCACATGTTCAGCGAAGCACGCATGGGCCAGGCTGTGGACCTGAATACGGCAGACACACTGGTTAGCGCCGTATGCAGTTCGGTGGAGCGCCACCCGAATGCCCTCATCAGCGTGGCACGGCTGAAAACCGCCGACAACTACACCTACATGCACAGCGTGGCCGTATGCGGCCTGATGGTGGCGTTGGCCCGCAAGATGGGCATGGATGCTGCGCAAGTGCGGCAAGCAGGCATGGCCGGCCTGCTGCATGACATGGGCAAGGCACATTCCCGCCTGGAAATTCTGAACAAACCTGGCGCATTGACCGACGAAGAGTTCAAGCACATGCAGCAGCACCCGGTCAAAGGCTACGTCATGCTGCAGGGGGTGGTGGAAGACGAAGAGGTGCTGGAAGCCTGCCTGCACCACCATGAGCGCATGGATGGCAAAGGCTATCCCCATGGGTTGTCTGCGCCAGAGCTGCGCCCCATCACCCGCATGGCAGCCATTTGTGATGTGTACGACGCCATCACCTCCAACCGCCCGTACAAACAAGGGTGGTCGCCAGGTGTGGCCCTGCAGCGTATGGCGCAGTGGTCCCCCGCGCACCTGGATGCGCACATTTTCGAAACCTTTGTCAAAACCATTGGCCTGTATCCCATCGGCAGTCTGGTGCGCCTGCACTCAGGCTTGCTGGGCGTGGTCTGTGCACCGACGGAAAACAGCATCTCCACCCCGTATGTGGTGGCGTTTTATGACATCGCCGCGCAGCGCATGCTGCAGCCTGCCAAGCTGCTGGACCTGAACAAACTACCCCAGGAACGCATCGTAGCCAGCGAAGACCCGGCGCAATGGCCCTTCACCAATCTGGAAGCCCTGTGGCAAAAAGCCGCAGCCAGCGCGGGCTAACGCCCTCCATCGCTTTGCGGGCATGCACGTACGGCGGCTGTGCTCAGGCCCACTTCATCAGTACAGGCCATGATGTCTGGCATCGGGACTATGCAGCGTTGCAGAGGGGGCAGCGCAGACCGCCTGCCTGCGCAAGCACTCATCACCCTGGGCAACGCCCCATCGATAACCGATAGCCCTAACAGCCCTGCTCAGGGCGCGCGGCCCTCGGCGGGGGCGGTCTGCAGCAGCTGCAGCTTCATGGCGCAATTGCGGCCCCGGCCCTTGGCCTGGTACAGCGCCTCGTCGGCGCCCCGCAACAGCAGCTTGGCCCCGGCGATCGTTGGCACCATGCTGTAGGCCCCAGCGCTGATCGTGACCACCTGGGCCGCCTGCGAGCTTTCATGCACCCAGCCCAGGGCGCGCACAGCCTCCACCATGCGCTGCGCCACGGCATAGGCGCCGTCCAGGTCGGTGTCGGGCAGGATCACGGCGAACTCCTCACCGCCGTAGCGCGCCACCAGATCGGTCTCGCGGTGCACGCAGCCCTGGATGGCCTGGGCCACGGCCTGCAGACAGGCATCGCCTTGCAGGTGCCCGTAGCGGTCGTTGTAGCGCTTGAAATCGTCCACATCGACCAGCACCATGCCCACCGGACGCACGCTGCGCCGGGCCATGGCACACACCTGCTCCAGGCGCTCGTTGAAGTGCGCGCGGTTGGCAATGCCCAGCAGGGCGTCGGTGCAGGAATAGGCCTTGAGGCGGGCATTCGCCGCCTCCAGCTCACGCGTGCGCCGCGCCACGCGGGCCTCCAGCGTCTGGTTGGCCAGCGCCAGCTGCGCGTTCTGAGCCGACAGCGCGGTGTAGAGCTTGCCGATCATCTTCAGCAGCGCCTGTGTGCCGTTGTCGTGGTTGCCGCGCTCCTTGTCGTAGGCCGCGGCCGGGGTTATGCCCTGGCGGATGGACTTGATCTGGCGCGCCATGGACTGGTCGATGCCCAGGATGTGCAGACCCAGCCAGGAGGTCAGAAAGCCGACCAGCGTGGTGGCGGGGTCGGTCATGGTGGTGCGCTGCGCCCACAGCATGATGACCTGCTCCACGAACTGCTGGTGCATGCTGTGGTGGCTTTCGACGTGGCGCGGGTCCACGGCGTACTGGGCCATCAGCGCTTCCTCTTCCTGGAAGTGGTGCTCGGTGTACGAGAGCAGGCGCGCGTAGGTATCGGCCAGCACCACCTCACGGTCGCTGCGCTTGGAAAACAGGCCCTGGCTCAGCTCGTTGAACAGGTCCACCAGCGCATGGTGCTGCTCGTCCACGGCATCCAGGTCCGTCACGAAATGCTGGTCCCATGCGAAAGAGGTGTCCATGAAGTGCAGTCATCCAGAGGGGGAGTCTGTAATCAAGTGTAAGGATGTTTTACCGCCCGGCTGTGACCCGCATCAAAGGAAACGGTCTTCGTGCCTAGGGCTTACCCGAGGGCATCAGGGACATTGCCGGCCACTTGCCGCGCAGGGCGCTGCAGATTTGCGAGAATCGCGGTCTTTGGTTTTTTCACCTTGGAACGGGCTTGTCAGGCCCTCAAGCACACGCATGTCTCTCAGCCCCCGCGCGCACACGCTCAGCGATTTCGACTTTGTGCTCCCCGAGCACCTGATTGCCCAACACCCGGCTGCCGAGCGCAGCGCCTCCCGCCTGCTGGATGCACGCGCGCCGGAGCTGGTGGACCGTATCTTCAAGGACCTGCCCGGGCTGCTGCACGAGGGCGACCTGCTGGTGTTCAACGACACCAAGGTGGTCAAGGCGCGCGTCTTTGGCGAGAAGGCCAGCGGTGGCAAGCTGGAGCTGCTGATCGAGCGCGTGCTGCAGGGCAACGAAGTCGTGGCCCACATGAAGGTCAGCAAGAAGCCCCTGCCCGGCGCCCGCATCCACCTGTGCGGTGGCCTCCAGGGCGGCGGCTTTGACGCCGTGCTGCTGGGCCGCTGGCCCGACGAGAGCGGTCCGCTGTTCCGCTTTGCCCTGACCGGCGCCCGCGGCGAAACGCCCTGGGAGCTGATGGACCAGTTCGGCCACCTGCCGCTGCCACCCTACATCGAGCGCCAGCAGAACGCCGAGGTCGATCCCGACGCGGCCGAGGACACCGAGCGCTACCAGACCGTCTTCGCCAGCCACCCCGGCGCCGTGGCCGCGCCGACGGCGGCGCTGCACTTCGACGACCAGGTGCTGGCGGCGCTGAAGGCCAAGGGCGTGGAGACCGCCGCCGTGACGCTGCACGTGGGCGCGGGCACCTTCCAGCCGGTCAAGACCGAGAACCTGGCCGAGCACCAGATGCACAGCGAGTGGTACAACATCCCGCTCGAGACCCTGGCCGCGCTGGAGCGCTGCCGCCAGCGGCGCGGGCGCATCATCGCCGTGGGCACGACCAGCGTGCGCACGCTGGAGTCCTGGGCGCGCACCGGCCAGATCACGGGCGACACCAACATCTTCATCACGCCAGGCTTCGAGTTCCGCGTGGTGGATGCACTGATCACCAACTTCCACCTGCCCAAGAGCACGCTGATGATGCTGGTCAGCGCCTTCGCGGGCTACCAGCACATCATGCAGGTCTACCAGCACGCGATCGCCCAGGGCTACCGCTTCTTCAGCTATGGCGACTCCATGCTGCTGGAGCGCCGCCGCTGAGCCAGCAAAAAACATAGCTGCCAGCGCTGAAAGCAAAAGGACTTCAAGATACAAACACCTTGAAGTCCTTTTTTCATGCGCGCCAGGCGCTCACTTTTTCAGCAGCACCGCCTCAGGCGAAGTAGTGGCACAGGCGCTGGCCCTTGACCTCGTGCACCGACACTTCCAGCCCGTACAGGCTGGACAGCACCGCATCCTGCACCACCTGCAGGGGCGAGCCCTCGTAGGCCACGCGCCCGTCCTTCATGGCCAGGATGTGGTCGGCGTAGCAGCTGGCGAAGTTGATGTCGTGCAGCACCACCACCACGGTCTTGCCGCGCTCGTCCACCATGCGGCGCAGCAGGCGCATCATGCTGACGGCGTGCGCCATGTCCAGGTTGTTCAGCGGCTCGTCCAGCAGGATGTAGGGCGTGTCCTGGCACAGCACCATGGCGATGTAGGCGCGCTGGCGCTGGCCGCCCGAAAGCTCATCCAGAAAGCGGTCGGCCAGCGGCTCCAGCTGCAAGAAGGCCAGGGCCTCGTCGACATGGCGCAGGTCCTCGCCCGTCATGCGCCCCTTGCTGTGCGGGAAGCGGCCAAAGCCCACCAGATCGCGCACCGTCAGGCGCAGGGCCGACTGGTTGTCCTGGCGCAGGATGGCCATCACCTTGGCCAGCGCGTCGCTGGCGGTCTTGCCCACGTCCAAGCCGGCCACGCTGGCCGTCCCCGAGGTGATCGGCGCCAGGCGGCTGACCAGGGCCAGCAGCGTGCTCTTGCCCGCGCCATTCGGGCCGATGATGGCCGTCAGCTGGCCGGCCGGAATCTGCACATCCACCCCGTGCAGCACGGTCGTCGTTCCGTGGACTTTCACCACCTTGCGTGTTTCGATCATTGCTTACCCTTGCGCATCAGCAGGTAGATGAACACCAGCCCGCCGACAAATTCCACCACCACCGACAGGGCGGAGTTGAAGCCCAGCACCCGCTCCAGCACCACCTGCCCGGCCAGCAACAGCACGCAGCCCCACAGCACCACCGCCGGCAGCACCCAGGCGTGGCGGCGTGTGCCCATCCACTGGTAGGCCATGTTGGCCACCAGCAGGCCGAAGAAGGTGACTGGGCCGACCAGGGCCGTGGAGATGGCCACCATGGCGCACATCACCACCAGCAACTGCAGCACCTGGCGCTGGTAGTGCACGCCCAGGTTGACGGCGGCATCGCGCCCCAGGGCCAGCACATCCAGCACATGGCGGCGGCGCCAGAAGAAGGCCGTGCCCAGCGCCAGCACCACCAGCGACGGCAGCAGCAGTTGCGTGTGGATGGTGTTGAAGTTGGCGAACATGCGGTCCTGCAGCGTCGCGAACTCGTTGGGGTCGATCATGCGCATGGCAAAGCTGGTCATGCTGCGAAACAGGATGCCCATCACCATGCCCACCAGCAGCATCAGGTGCAGGCTGCTGGCGTGGCCGGTGAACAGCCAGCGCATCAGCCCCACGCTGAGGGCCACCATCAGCACGATCTCCAGCCCGTACTTGGGCAGCAGGCCCAGCTGCACCACGCCCACGGAGCCCAGCACCAGCACCAGCACCGCCTGCAGGAACAGGTACAGCGCATCCAGCCCCATCACTGCGGGGGTCAGGATGGTGTTGTGCGTCACCGTCTGGAACACCACGGTGGACATGCCCAGCGCACAGGCCACCACCAGCATGGTCAGCGCCTTGGTGCCCCGGTGCTGCAGCACGAAGGCCCAGTCGGCCTCCACGCCCAGCGTCATGAAGGCCAGCAGCGTCACCGCCGCCAACACCGCCAGCGCCATCAGGCGCACACCCTGGCGCGACCAGTTGCGGGTCCAGGCCCCGGCCTGCAGGGCCTTGCTTGCATCGCCAGCCATGGCGTCACTCCGGCCGCGCCCGGCGGCGCAGCAAAATCACCAGGAACAAGGCACTGCCCACCACGCCCATGACGGTGCCCACGGGCACCTCATACGGGGCGATGACAAGGCGGCCAAACAGGTCGCACAGCAGCGTCAGCGCCGCCCCGGCCAGGGCCACCCACAGCACGCTGCGGCGCACGTTGTCGCCCAGCACCAGGCGCACCACGTTCGGCACGATCAGGCCGACAAACGGGATCGCGCCCACGGTCACCACGATGCAGGCCGTGACCACCGAGACCACGATCAGCCCCTGCAGCACCAGGCGCTGGTAGTTCAGGCCCAGGTTGGTGGCAAACGACTCGCCCAGCCCGGCCACCGTGAAACGGTCGGCCGCCAGACAGGCCAGCACCGTCACGCCCAGGGACAGCCACAGCAGCTCGTAGCGGCCTTCGACCACCACGGAAAAATCGCCGTTCGAGAACGCACGCAGCGACTGCAGCATGTCGTACTGGTAGGCCAGGAAGGTGGCCGCTGCCTCCAGCACGCCCGCCAGGATCAGGCCCACCAGGGGCACGATCCAGGCCGAGCGCAGGCGGATGCGCGACAGCACCGCCATGAACAGGGCCGTGCCGGCCATGGCCGTCACCGCCGACACGCCCATCTTGGCCAGCACCGACCACTGCGGCGCCCACAGCATGCACACCAGCATGCCCAGGGTGGCCGACTCGACCGTGCCCATGGTCGACGGCTCGACAAAGTGGTTGCGCGCCAGCATCTGCATCAGCAGGCCGGCCACGGCCATGGCGCTGCCCGCCAGCATCAGCGCCAGCGTGCGCGGCACGCGCGCGTACATCAGCACCTGGGCCACCATGTCGTCCTCGTGGCGGGACCACAGCGTGTTCCACGACACGTCGCTGACGCCGACCGCCAGGCTCCACAGCGCCAAAGCAAAAAGGGCCACGAGGGCCCCTGTCCACGCCAGCGCCATGCGCCCGGCGGGTGTGTGTTTATGCGGAGAAGGCATCGGACAGCTGCTTCAGGTTCTCCTTCAGGGCGGCCGGGCCCGCGTTGGACAGCGTGTACCAGTTGGCCGCATTCAGGTAGACCACGCGCTGCTGGCGCCAGGCCTTGGTGGCATGCACCAGCTTGTTGTCCAGCAGCTTCTTGGCCGCATCGCCGTCCTTGCCGATGGCGGCGTCACGGTCCAGCACCAGCAACCAGTCGGGGTTGGCCTTGAGCAGGTATTCAAAGGACACGGCCTGGCCGTGCTTGGACACCTCGATCTTGTCCTTGGTGGGGCTGATGCCGAACACCGAGTACAGCATGTCGAAGCGCGAGCCGGGACCGTAGACGCTGAGCTTGCCGCCGTTGGTCATCAGGAACAGCGCCCCACCCTTGCCGGCGGCCTTGGCCTTCAGCTCAGCGATGGCCGCCTCGATCGACTGGATCTGCTGCTCGCCCTGGTCGGGCACGCCATAGATGGCCGCGATGCTGCGGATGTTGCGGTACACGTGGGCCATCTGGTTCTGGTTGTCGATGGTCACGTCCAGCACCGGGCCGAACTTCTTGAGCTCGTCGATCTTGGGCAGGGTGCGGTTGCCAGCGATGATCAGGTCGGGCTTGAGGGCCTTGACCTTTTCGTAATCGGGCTCGAACAGGCTGCCGATCTGCGGGTACTTGGCGCTGTCGCGGTACTTGCGCAGCAACTCGGGCACGGCCTGGTTGGGCACGCCCTGCACCTCGCCGCCCAGGGACTGGATGATGTCCAGCGCGCCCAGGTCGAACACCAGCACGGTCTTGGGCCGGCGCGGCACGCTCACCTCACCCGTGTTGTCCTGCACCTTCAAGGTCTCTGCCGCCTGGGCCACCGCCCAGGGCATGGTTACCAGCACCCCCAAGCCACCCAGCACATGGCGGCGCGTCAACAAGCCGTTCATCAATTCTTCCCTTGTTCAAGGCCGGCACTTCCCACCGGCACTGCGGTGCATTATATGAGAATAATTCTCAATAAGACTGGCATGGGTTTTGTAAAGTTGCGCAAAGCCACGCCGCGCTGATGCAGGTCAGTCCCGGGGCACCCGGTGTCGCCCCCTCGACAGCGGCACCGCCGGCAGCCCGCGCCACTGCCCGGCGCCGCCACCCCAGCCCCTACAATCGCCAGCCGTGCCGGCCGCATGCGCCCGCACCCAGGCAGCCCTGCCGCCCGCCGCCCCCGCCGTGGCTGCGGGGATGTTTTTGCAGAAAGTGGGTGGACTGGATGTCCTCCGTCTCCGGGTGTGCGCCCGCCATCTCCCCCGCCCGGGCCGCGCTGACCGGCATCGCCCTGACCGTCGCGGCCTGCGCCCTGTTCGCACTGCTGGACAGCGGCACCAAGTTTGCCGGCCAGTTTCTGCCGATGCTGATGGTGGTCTGGCTGCGCTTCGTGGCCCAGGCACTGGTGACCACGGCCGTGGTCCTGCCGCGCCAGGGCCTGCGCGCCCTGCGCACCCAGCACCCGAAGTTCCAGCTGGGCCGCGCACTCAGCGGGGTGCTGACCACGGTGTTCGCCTTCTACTGCATCCAGCACATGCCGCTGGCCAACTTCACCGCCGTGTGGTCGGCCGGCCCCTTGCTGATCGTGGTCGCCTCGGCCCTGCTGTTTGGCGAAAAAGTGAGCACTGCACGCTGGACCCTGCTGGTGATCGGGCTGATTGCCGTCATCGCCATCGTCCGCCCCGAACAGGATGGACTGCCCCTGGGCTGGATGGCCCTGGCCCCGGTCGGCGTGCTGCTGTGCGGCACCACCTACCAGTTGCTGGGCAGCCGCCTGGCGCGCCTGGACCCGCCCACCACCACCCAGCTGTACACCACCTGGCTGCCGGTGCTGGCGACGGCCCCGCTGATCCCCTGGCTGTGGGAGCCCGTGCCCCACTGGCAGGTCTGGGCCGCCGTGGGCCTGATGGGCTTGTGCAGCGGCGTGGGCCACCTGCTGCTGCAGCAGGCCTACATCCACGCCACACCGTCGGTGGTGTCGCCCTTCCTCTACAGCCAGATCGGCTTCGCCATGCTGATGGGCTGGCTGTTCTTCGACCAGCGCCCGGACGGGCTGTCCCTGGCCGGGATCGCGGTGATCCTGGGCTGCGGTCTGGTCAATATCTGGCTCAGCGTGCGCGGCCGGGGCTAACCGGCCCGCCGCAGCCGGTTCGGCCTCAGGACAGGCGCACCAGCCGCCCCGTGATGCGCTTGACCACGGGGATCACCAGCAGCACCGTCGGGAAGGCCACGGCCCAGGCCAGCAGCCAGGTGCCGGGCCAGGCGGCCAGGGCCGCGCGGCTCCAGCCCAGGGCGCGCACCAGGTTCACCATGCAGATGATGCCGGACATCATTCCGGACATCAGCAGTGGCATGACGATCAGGGCGTACTTGGGCGGCAGCTTGGGAATGCGGCCGACGATATAGGGCGAGGGTGTCGACATAGGCCCGTCAGTATCCGTGCTGCTGGCGGAAATCGCGCGCCTGACTGAAATGGCCGTTGCCGATGAAGGGCACGGGCGGGCGCAGCGCCGACAGGGGCGAGGGGTGGTTGCTCATCAGCACCAGATGGCCACGGTCGGCGGGGATCAGCACGCGCTTGGACTGGGCATGGCTGCCCCAGAGCATGAACACCGTCGGCTTGCCCTGCTCGGCCACCTGGCGGATCACGGCATCGGTCAGCACCTCCCAGCCGCGCTTGCTGTGGCTGGCGGCCTGGCCCTCTTCCACCGTCAGGCAGGTGTTAAGCAGCAGCACGCCGTTGTGCGCCCACTTGACCAGCGAGCCCCCGGGCTGCGGGAAGGGTGGAAACGGCACGCCCAGGTCGCGCTGCATTTCCTTGAAGATGTTCAGCAACGACGGCGGCAGGCGCACGCCGGGCGCGACCGAGAACGCCAGCCCCTCGGCCTGGCCCCGGCCGTGGTAGGGGTCCTGGCCCAGGATGACCACGCGCACGTCCTCGGGCGCCGTCAGCTCCAGCGCCCGCAGCGGTTGGGGCGGGAAGATGACCGCGCCCGCCGCCAGGCGCTGCTGCAGGTAGCCCAGCAACTGCTGGCCGGTGGCCGAGGCGAAGTAGGCATCGACCACCCCCTGCCAACCGGGCGCGACGCGCCAGTCGCCGGGGTCGGCGCTCATCAATTGCGTAGCGGTTTGCGCAGGTGTATTGGTCATTTCAGAACGTTTTCTCTACAAAAAGCTGGAGCGACCAGCGCTGACTGCTCCTGCTTGGGGAGTGCCTGGCGGCCCACCGCGTACGGCGCCCGCCGCCAGTGCCCCTCCAACCACGCGCCCGCGCCCGCCACTCGGGCGGGCTGCGACGGTCACAGTCACGGCCCGTGGGCTGGCGGGCGCGCAGACGGGCACAGGCCCGCCGGCCGTCAGGCGAACAGCTTGGCCAGCGCCTCGCCGGGTTCCTTGGCGCGCATGAAGGCTTCGCCCACCAGGAAGGCGTCGATGCCGGCGTCGCGCATCGTCTTCACATCGGTCGTGGTCAGGATGCCGGATTCGGTCACCAGCAGGCGGTCGGCCGGCACCTCGGGCTTGAGCATGATCGAGGTCTGGATGTCCACCTCGAAGGTCCGCAGGTTGCGGTTGTTGATGCCCACCAGCGGCGTCTTGAGCCGCAGCGCGCGCTGCAGCTCGGCGCCGTCGTGCACCTCCACCAGCACGGCCATGTCCAGGCTGAACGCGATCTGCTCCATCTCGGCCATCTGCGCATCGTCCAGGCAGGCGGCGATCAGCAGCACGCAGTCAGCGCCCATCACGCGCGATTCGTAGATCTGGTAGGGATCGACCATGAAGTCCTTGCGCAGCACCGGCAGCAGCGTGCTGGCGCGCGCCTGCTTCAGGTAGTCGGGCTGGCCCTGGAAGAACTGGCGGTCCGTCAGCACCGACAGGCAGGCCGCGCTGAGCTTGCCGTTGCCCACCATGTAGCTCTGGGCGATGTCGGCGGGATCGAAGTCGGGGCGGATCACACCCTTGCTGGGGCTGGCCTTCTTGATCTCGGCAATCACGCCGGCCTGGCCCTGGGCGATCTTGGCGCGGATGGCGCCGACAAAGTCGCGCGTGGAGACACGGCTTTCCGCATCGCGGCGCACCTCGGCCAGCGACGTGGCCTTCTTGGCGGCGGCCACTTCCTGCACTTTGACGTCGCAGATTTTTTTCAGAATGTCGGACATGTGTTTTCCTTGTGTTCGGTGGCGGGCCTGCCGCGGGGGCCGACCGCCTTGTGGTCTATTGTCGGCGTTTTGGCGGCAGCAGCCGCGAGCCCGAGCGGCGGATGCCCAGGCGCGCCACCAAAGCGTCCACCAGCGCATCCACGTCCTGCTGCACCGCCTGGGCGCCAGGGAGCACGCCCAGGCTCCAGGCGGCGGCCGGCTCCAGCTGCAGCACGTCCATCGGCTGCGCGCGCGGATCGGCGGGGGTGCCAATGCGCGCCAGCGTCCGCTGCGCCACATCGATGCGCCAGCCGTTCCATTCCAGGGGCAGACCCAGGTCCTCGGCCGGATCGCGCGGGTGGCGCCAGCGGTAGACGCCCCCGCTGGCCACGGCCAGCGCCACCGTCAGCGCCCAAACCTGCCGGAACGCCAGCACCGCCCCCAGCGCAAACAGCGCCACCTGCCACAGCGGGCCGTGCTCCCCGCGCCACAGCCGGCCCGGGCGGCCGTGGGCCAGCCGCGCGGGCAGCCAGAGCTCGGCATCGGTCTGCACCTGGCGCAGCACGGTGCCCAGCAGCGGGTACGGTTCGGGGGGCGGGGCCGTGGGCATCAGCGCCGAGCCGGATGCACCACCAAAAGCAGGACGGCGGCCACGCAACTCAGGCCGTCAACGCGCCGCTGTAGGCCACCAGCTGCTTCAATTTCTGAAGCGCTGCGCCGCTGTCCAGCGCGGCCTGGGCACGCTGCAGGCCGTCTTCGATCGACGCCGCCACATTCGCTGCGTACAGCGCCGCGCCGGCGTTCAGGCAGACGATGTCGCGCGCCGGGCCCTGTTCGCCCTGCAGCACGCCCATCAGCATGGCCTTGGATTCCTCGGGCGTCTCCACCTTCAGCGCGCGCGTGCCGGCCATGCGCAGGCCGAAGTCCTCGGGGTGGATTTCGTACTCGCGCACCACGCCATCCTTCAATTCACCCACCAGGGTGCCGGCGCCCAGGCTGATTTCGTCCAGGCCGTCGCGGCCATAGACCACCAGCGCATGCTCGGCGCCCAGGCGCTGCAGGGCGCGCACCTGGATGCCGACCAGGTCTTCGTGGAACACGCCCATCAGGATGTTGGGCGCACTGGCCGGGTTGGTCAGCGGGCCCAGGATGTTGAAGATGGTGCGCACGCCCAGTTCCTTGCGCACCGGGGCCACGTTCTTCATGGCCGGGTGGTGGTTGGGCGCGAACATGAAGCCGATGCCCACGTCGCGGATGCAGTCGGCGATCTGCTCGGGCGCGAGCATGATGTTCACGCCCAGGGTTTCCATGGCGTCGGCGCTGCCGCTCTTGCTGCTGACGCTGCGCCCGCCGTGCTTGCTGACCTTGCCGCCGGCCGCGGCGATCACGAAGGTGGCGCAGGTGGAGATGTTGAAGGTGTTGGCGCCGTCACCGCCGGTGCCGACGATGTCCACCAGGTGCGTGCGGTCGTGCACATGCACCTTGTTCGAGAACTCGCGCATCACCTCGGCGGCGGCGGAGATCTCGCCAATGGTTTCCTTCTTCACACGCAGGCCGGTGAGGATGGACGCCGTCATCACCGGCGAGAGCTCGCCGCGCATGATCTGGCGCATCAGCTCCAGCATTTCGTCGTGGAAGATTTCGCGGTGTTCGATGGTGCGCTGCAGCGCTTCCTGGGGGGTGATGCGGGGCATGGTGGATCCTGTGCTATCGGTTGCGAAGCTGCCTGCGCTGGCTGTTTGCGGCTTTCAGATAGTTATGGCTTGGAAAACCAGAGACAACGCACGCCAGCAGCTCTCAAAAACAAAGGGCCGCCTGCTGGGTGGCAGTGCGGCCCGGGTGTCACTTCTGGTCGAGGAAGTTCTTGAGCATGGTGTGACCGTGCTCGGTCAGGATGCTCTCGGGGTGGAACTGCACCCCCTCCACGGCCAGCGTCTTGTGGCGCACGCCCTGGATTTCGCCATCCTCGCTGGTCGCGGTGATGGTCAGGCACTCGGGCAGGGTGGTGCGGTCGATCACCAGCGAGTGGTAACGGTTCACGGTGAACTGCGCCGGCAGGTCGGCGAACACGCCCTGCTGGTCGGTGGTGATGACGCTGGTCTTGCCATGCATCTGCTGCTGCGCGCGGATGATGTCGCCGCCAAAGGCCGCGCCAATGCTCTGGTGGCCCAGGCACACGCCCAGCACCGGCAACTGGCCGGCGAAGTGCTGGATGGCCGCCACCGAGATGCCGGCCTCCGCCGGCGAGCACGGCCCGGGCGAGATCACGATGCGCGTGATGCCCTGCTCGGCCACCAGGGCGATCACCTCGTCCAGCGTGGCCTCGTCGTTGCGCACCACGGTCACGTCCGCCCCCAGCTCGCCCAGGTACTGGACGATGTTGTAGGTAAAGCTGTCGTAGTTGTCGATCATCAAGAGCTTCATGCCGCACTCCCCGCGCTGTCGTCCTTGGGCGCCAGGCCGGCGGCGCGCAGGCGCGCCAGCTCCTGGTGTTCGTAGTCGATGTAGCACTCCATCATGGCGCGGTACAGGCGCTCCATCAGGTCGGGGTTGCCGCCCTGGGCCTCGGCCATGGGCCGCACCCGGTCGACGATGGCCTGGATGCGCGCTTCATCGCGCACCAGCCCTTCGTCGTTCTTTACGCGCGCCGCCTGGGTCATGTAGCCGCTGCGCTCCACCAGCAAGGGCACCAGGATGTCGTCCAGCGCATTCACGCCGGCGCGCACCTCGGCCATGCTCTGGCACTGCTTCACATTGTCGATGGCTCGGCTCATTCCAGACCTTCCTCTACCAGTTCCGCCGCACGCAAGACCGCGCGGGCCTTGTGTTCGGTCTCTTTCCATTCCATTTCGGGCACCGAATCGGCGACCACGCCGGCCGCCGCCTGCACGTACAGCGTGCCATCCTTGATGACGCCAGTGCGGATGGCGATGGCCATGTCCATGTGGCCCGCAAAACTCAGATAGCCCACCGCACCGCCGTAGATGCCGCGCTTGGTTGGCTCCAGCGCATCGATCAGCTCCATGGCGTGCACCTTGGGCGCGCCCGACAGCGTGCCGGCCGGGAAGGTGGCCTTGAGCACGTCCATGCTGGTCATGCCGTCCTGCAGGATCCCCTCCACATTGCTGACGATGTGCATGACGTGGCTGTAGCGCTCGACCACGAAGGCCTCGGTCACCTTGACGCTGCCGGTCTTGGCGATGCGGCCGATGTCGTTGCGCGCCAGGTCGATCAGCATCACGTGCTCGGCCCGCTCCTTGGGGTCGGCGATCAGCTCCTGCTCGGTGGCCTTGTCCTTCTCCGGCGTGGCACCGCGCGGGCGCGTGCCGGCCAGGGGGCGGATGGTGATCTTCTCGCCCTCTTCCACCTTCTCCTGGCGCACCAGGATCTCGGGGCTGGCGCCCACGACCTGGAAGTCGCCGAAGTTGTAGAAGTACATGTAGGGGCTGGGGTTCAGCGAGCGCAGCGCGCGGTACAGGCTCAGCGGCGATTCGGTGTAGCGCTTGTGGATGCGTTGGCCCACCTGCACCTGCATGAAGTCGCCCGCCGCAATCAGTTCCTTGGCGCGCTCCACGGCGGCCAGGTAGTCGGCCTTGGCAAAGCTGCGCTCGGCCGGGTGGCTGTCGCCGCCCTTGATCTGCGGCACGCTGACCGAGTAGCGCAACTGCTCCTTGAGCTGGCGCATGCGCTTCTTGGCGCGGCTGTAGGCCTCGGTCTCGGCCGGGTTGGCATAGACGATGAAGTACAGCTTGCCCGAGAGGTTGTCGATCACCGCCACCTCTTCGCACAGCAGCAGCAGGATGTCGGGTGTGCCCAGCGTGTCGGGCGGGCAGGACTGCTCCAGCTTCTTCTCGACGTAGCGCACGGCGTCATAGCCGAAGTAGCCGGCCAGACCGCCGCAAAAACGCGGCAGACCCGGCACCAGGGCCACACGGAAGCGCTGCTGGTAGGCGGCGATGAAGTCCAGCGGATTGCCGGCGTGCGTCTCCACCACCACGCCATCGGTCACGACCTCGGTCTGGGCCGCCGCACCAAAACCGCTGGAGCGCAAGAAGGTGCGTGCCGGCAGGCCGATGAAGCTGTAGCGGCCAAAGCGCTCGCCACCGACCACGGACTCCAGCAGGAAGCTGTGCTTGCCATCGCCCTGGGCATGGGCCAGCTTGAGGTAGAGCGACAGCGGGGTTTCGAGGTCGGCAAACGCCTCGCTGACCAGGGGGATGCGGTTGTAGCCTTCGCTGGCCAGGCTTTTGAATTCAAGTTCTGTGATCACAGAGCAGGGTTCCCATTCGGGGCAGCACACTGCGCAAGGGTCATGCCGGGCAGGCGCTGCGATTCATTCAAACCGTCCGCGGCGGTGGCGGACAAGGGGGCACCCGTGCAAACGGGCGCGATCAGACGGTCATGGCGGCAGGCTTACGCCAGGGCCAGGCTCCCCGGTCCGCGCAACCTGTGATGAACACGTAGTGAATGAACATAGCGGCCAAGTGTAGCGCATTGCACCACCGCCCCCAAGCGCTGGCCGGCGATGGTGGGCCTCGCCGCTTGCGCGTTAGTCCCGAGGGCGTTTTCCCGCAAACCACCCGGCCGGTAGTTGTGGGGCACCCGGTGTCCGGCCGACAATGGCTGTCAAAAAGCACGGTCGTGCCAACAACACCTGAACCCGGAGACTCCACCATGCCTGCTGCCCCGCTCCTTCCCCTGCTGCCACGCCTGCGCCGGTGGGCCCTGGCCCTGCTGGTCATGGCCGGCAGCGCCAGCCTGCCCGCCCTGGCCCAGGGCAGCGAGCCGGCGGAACTGGCCGTGCACCCGGCCACGGCGCAGGTGGACGGCCACAACCTGCAGCGCAACGGGGCCGGCATCCGCTACAAGGCCATCTTCAAGGTCTACTCGGCAGCGCTGTACCTGGAAAAGCCGGCGGCCTCGCTGGAGGCCATCGGCCTGCTGACCGGCCCCAAGCGCATCACCGTCAGCATGCTGCGCAGCATCAACGCCGCAGAGCTGGGCACGCTGTTCGCCCATGGCATGGAGGACAACATGGACAAGCAGCAGTTCTCCAAGCTGATTCCCGGCGTGGTGCGCATGAGCGAAGTCTTCAACCGCCACAAGGAACTCAAGGCCGGCGACCGCTTCACCCTGGACTGGCTGCCCGGCAAGGGCATGGTGATCAGCGTCAACGGCAAGCCCGAGCCGGCCGAATTCACCGAGCCCGAGTTCTACCAGGCGATGCTGGGCATCTGGCTGGGCCCCAAGCCCGCGGACCGCGGCCTCAAGCAGGCGCTGCTGACCGCCGCCCCCTGAGACGCGCGCCGACCAGCGGCAACTAACGCAATCCGCCGCATTCGACAAGCTTGTTTCTACGCAAAACACATCGCAGCAATCGCTGACAAAGTAGCCCCTCACTTTTCCCTGCCCTGCCGATGCAGGTCGGGGCGCGCGCAGACAGAATGATCAAGGGGAGATTCCATGCGACTGCTTCAGCACATCACGGTCACACGCCGCCTGGGCGGACTGGTGACCATGGCCATACTGACCTTGCTGGCCCTGGGGGCCGGCCTGAGCCTTTCCGAACGCAGCCTGCTCTTGCAGGAGCGCCAAAACGGGGTGCGCCAGACCGTGGAAATCGCCCACGGTCTGATTGCCCACTTCCACCAGCAGGCCGCACAAGGCAAGATCAGCACCGAAGAAGCCCAGGCCCGGGCCCTGCAAAGCCTGGCCGCCCTGCGCTACAGCGGCAATGAATACTTCTGGGTCAACGACATGCACCCGCGCATGATCATGCACCCCGTGCGTCCGCAACTGAACGGCCAGGATGTCAGCGGCAACAAGGACCCGACCGGGCGAGCGCTGTTCATCGACTTCGTGAACATCGTCAAAAAGGACGGCGCGGGCTTCCACAGCTACCTGTGGCCCATGCCCGGCAGCGATGAACCGGTGGAAAATATCTCCTACGTGATGGGCTTCCAGCCCTGGGGCTGGGTCGTGGGCTCGGGCGTGTACATCGACACCGTCAACGCCGCCTTCCTGCAGCGCATGATCGGCGCCGCCGCGGTCAGCGCCGCGCTGGCACTGCTGCTGGTGCTGCTGGGCTGGCTGATCTCGCGCAGCATCCTGCGCCAGCTGGGCGACGAGCCGGCCGCGCTGCTGGCCGGCACTGAGCGCATGGCCCAGGGCGACCTGAGCACCCCGATTGCCCACCGCGGCGACGCCCGCAGTGTGGCCCAGGGTCTGGAGCACATGCGCACCCACCTCGCGGACATCGTCCAGGGCGTGCGCCACAGCGCCGAACACGTCACCCTGGCCAGCCAGGAAATCGCCCAGGGCAACCACGACCTGTCCGGCCGCACCGAGGAACAGGCCAGCGCCCTGGAGCAGACCGCCGCCTCCATGGAGCAGGTGGGCAGCACGGTGCGCCAGAACGCCGACAACGCGCGCCAGGCCAACCAGTTGGCGCTCAACGCCAGCCAGGTGGCGCAGCAGGGCGGGCAGGTGGTGCAGGAGGTGGTCACGACCATGCGCGGCATCAACAGCGCCAGCCAGCGCATTGCCGACATCATTGGCGTGATCGACGGCATCGCCTTCCAGACCAACATCCTGGCGCTGAACGCCGCCGTCGAGGCCGCGCGAGCGGGCGAGCAAGGCCGCGGTTTTGCCGTGGTCGCGGCCGAGGTGCGCAGCCTGGCGGGCCGCTCGGCCGAGGCCGCCAAGGAGATCAAGACCCTGATCACGGCCAGCGTCGAGCAGATCGCCCAGGGCTCGGCCCTGGCGGACCGCGCCGGCCACACCATGGCCGACGTGGTATCCGCCATCCGCCATGTGAATGACATCGTGGGCGAAATCAGCGCGGCCAGCGCCGAGCAGAGCGCAGGCGTGGGCCAGATCGCCGAGGCCATCACCCAGATGGACCACAACACCCAGCAAAACGCCGCCCTGGTGGAGCAAAGTGCGGCCGCCGCGAACGGCCTGAAGATGCAGGCCGAGCAATTGCTGCAGGCCGTCTCCAGGTTCCGCCTGGCCTTGCAGGCCACGCAGCCGGACCGCGCTCCGGCCGCCGTAGTCGCTGCGCCCCGCGGGGGTGCGCGCGGCCCCCACGCC